>NZ_JBIIDX010000131.1:0-9856 GCF_044238155.1 Aestuariivirga sp.
AGGCGAGGGCCATTAAGGCGGCTACGATCATGTAAACAGCGTTAACGTAGAAGGCCATGACCGTGGTTGAGTCCCGCGAACCGAATTGCCGTGCGAGGATCATCGATAGAGCGTACGCCGCTGCACTGAAAAGGCTGAGCAGAGCAGCAGGCTTGAACAAACTTGATCCCGGCTGCAGGATGACCACGACGCCTATGAATCCCAGTACTACCGCTCCCCATGAACCTAGGCTGACATGTTCGCGAAGCGTAACGGCAGCCAGAAGCGTCACAAAAATTGGTGCCGTAAAGAACAGTGCTATGGCCTCTGCCAGCGGCAGGGTCGGAAACGCCAGATAGTAGGTTGTATAGGAGATGAGCAGGATTGCTCCCCTCAGGACCAGCAATGGCCAGTTCTTGGTTCTTAACGATGTCAGTCCGCTCTCGAAATGAACCATCAGGGCAAGCAGCGGCAGTCCGACAATTGAACGCAGAACAATGGCAAGAGTAACGGCGTAGTCTCCGCTCAGGCTCTTCAAAATTGCGTCTTGGAGCGAGAATACAAATACCCCCGAGCACAGGCACAGAACACCAATCAAGTTGCCACGGGAAAACGAGGTCATATCACTCTTTCGGACGAAGCGGCGCTTCAGTCACCTTTCAGCAGGAGAGGGCGCAGCGCGTCTGGTTTGGTGTCGCGGCCATCCTAGATCAAGTTGGCCGGCAACAGCGGCAGCCCCTTGACCAAGCCCTCCTGCCGAATGGCTGGGTCGTAGGCCTTGCGCGAAAAGACTTCCCGGACCATCGGAACGAAGAATTCGAGTGGAGCAGTCTCATAGTCCGGGTCGAATGACGACTGATCCCATCTCTCGCAAAATTCGACGCAGGACTGGAAGTAGGGTGACCCACGATATTTTTCGCGCTCGTGCTGGTTCCACCCATAGTGGTGCGCATAATAGTACATCTGGAAAGCGGCATGATGTTCGACAGTCCAGACAACCTCCTCTCGGAGGTAGGGACGAAGGATCTCCGCAGCAAACCGATCATGGTTTTGCGGAGCGAGTCCGTCGCCGATGTCATGGAGCAGTGCGGCTACAACCCAATCAACATCGGCTCCCTCCCTCCAAGCACGCGTTGCTGCCTGAAGACCATGTGTAAGACGGGCAATCTTGTAACCTGGCAGCGTCTCTGACTCCTGCAATTGAAGTTCGCGCAGCACGCGGTCTGCTGTCCCGCGGATGTGATCTTCCTCAAGCGGTTGGAGAAACAGGTAATCTTCCCGACTGCCATCCTTCATGGCTGTGAAATCAACGGTTTTCATCTGGCGTCCGCTCCCGGTTGAATATGTATAAACCTGATCCGATGATAAGCGCGGCACCGGCCCAGGTCCAGATGTCAGGCCAATCACCCCAGATCACAAGTCCAAATATCGTGGCCCAAACGAGCGAAGAATAGCTAAAGGGGGCGACGACGGATGCTGGGGCACAACCAAAGGATCGGATCAGGCACAGGTGGCCAAGCCCGCCTGCTACACCACTCAAGACCAGAAGACTCCACTCGAAAGTCGAGGGCCACGCCCAGAACCATGGAACCATCAGACTGGTTACGGCGGCTCCCGCAGCCGCAGTGTAAAGCAGGGAGGTCAAAGGATCATCTCTGCGAACCTGACGCGTCAGAATCTGGTAGTTGGCGTTAAAGAATGCTGCGAGCAGAAGGAACAAGACCCCATAGCCATGAGCACCCATTCCTTCTGTCCATGGCCGCACAACGAGAATAGCTCCGGCAAGCCCAAAAAGGACCCCAGACCAGCGGCTGAGCGACACTCTCTCGCCCAAAACCGGAATCGAGAGCACAGTCACCAGTATCGGGTTCAGAAACATGATCGTCGTGGCCGTGGCGAGAGGAGTCGATCGGATTCCTGCATTGAACAGACCCGTGGTTGTCATCAGCAGGACAGACCTCAACAGTTGGCGTTTCGGATTCTGACTCACGACAAGAGACGGAAGACGCCGTCCGCACGCGATGATGGCCACCAGAGTGGCAAAGAAGAACCTCGCCCAGGTAACCTGCACGAGGGGCAAGTGCTCGAGCAGATGCTTCATGATCGCGTCAAGTGTGATGAAGCAGAACATGGTCGCAAGCATCCACAGGATGCCCTGTGCTCGGTTCTCGTTTTGCTCAGCAAGCATCAGATATGAAAGGCGACGCCTGAACTTGCGGCAACAGTGGCCAGTTCGGCAGAGAGACCATCGGGAAGCGGAATTCCATCTCTCTCGCGCCGACGGCGGCGCTCCCACTCGGGGCCACCAGCAGCATAGGTTCCGGGTTGCGCTTTGAAACCATCGAGATAGGTCTGCAGCCTTGCAGAAAAAGCCTCGAGTGGCATAAACAGGGTAGGGTCGATTGCCATAACGAAATGGCCAACCTTTGTATCGGCCAGTGCGAGGCCGTCCAACTCAGATGACAGGCGCATGCCGGTCAATATGGCACCAAGCACCTCTGCCATGCCGGCCAGAGCCGCCCCCTTATAGCCAAAATCTGGCCCCCCGGCCGGAGCAAGCGCCACAGCCTGATGAGGATCAGTGACAAAGGCGCCCGCCTTGTCGACTGCCACTCCCTGTGGCAGTTCCAGGCCTTCGGTCCGGAAACGGAGAACCTTGTTCCATGGAATGGCGCTTGTCGCCATATCGAGGAGGAAGGGATCGCCGCCATTGCTATTGGGTGCAGCCAGTGACAGGGGGCTTGTACCGTGAATGGGTCGGCTCCCACCATGCGGCACCACGAAAGCTCCCGAGTTGGAGGCGACGAAGCCAATAAAGCCTGCTTGAGCTGCCGCTAGAGTGTAGGCGCCGGCGGCGCCAAAATGGGTGGAATTGATAATGCTTGCCATACCGATCCCGCAGTCTCGTGCGATGGCGCAGGCCTCATCCATCGCCCGATACATGGCAATGTGTCCAAGCCCGTCGTCAGCGTCGACCAAAGTGGCTGCTCGACGTTTCTGTTCCACCCGGAGCGCGGGGCTTCCCTTCGCAACACCTGTGCGCAGGCAATCGGCATACCAGGGCAGGAGCCGAATTCCATGACTATCCACCCCATGCAGCGAGGCATGCATCATTGCCCAGGTGGCGGCTTCAGCAGAGGGCCTGTCGGCGCCTGACGCGATCAGAACATTGGTTGCAAAGTCAGCAAGGAGATCAGGTCGGGCAAGGATCGACATCAAGCAATCTTGCCGTCCAGTTCGTCCGCAACATGAACGCGGATGATCTCCTCAAAACTTGTCTCGGCGGTGAAGCCGAGTTCCCGGCCGCGGCGCGCCTCGAAATTCCTCGGCCAGCCTGAAACGATTCTGATGATGGTTTCATTGGGCTCCCGTCGGATCCTTGCCACGACCCGGTCGCCAGCCACTTTGCGCAGCGCCTGGATTTGCTCACCCACCGTGCAGGAAACCCCGGGCAGCGTTACATTACGGCGGTTACCTAACTCACCGAGAGTCATGGTTGCCGCATGCAGCAGAAATCCAGTAGCTGCCCGCGGCGATGCGTGCCAGTGCCGGACATCCTCCGATACGGGCAGAACGGCCTCGTGGCCCGCCAGCGGTTCGCGGATGATGTTTGAAAAGAACCCGGATGCTGCAAGGTTAGGCTTGCCAGGGCGAACACAAATGGTCGGGAAACGAAGTCCGATCCCATCGAAGAATCCACGCCGGGTATAGTCGGTCAAGAGAAGCTCGCAGATAGCCTTTTGCGTTCCGTAGCTGGTGAGTGGCGTAGTGAAGTAATCGTCGGGTATGGCCTCAGGAAAGGGCGCCCCAAACACTGCGATGGACGATGTGAACACCAGCCTCGGCCTATAGCCGTTGCCAGCCTTGCGAATTGCCTCGAAGAGATACCTCGTTCCGTCCAGATTGATCCGATAACCCTTCTCGAAGTCCGCTTCCGCCTCACCAGAAACGATTGCCGCAAGATGGAAGATGATGTCCGGTCGCAAGGCAATCAGCTTTTCGGCCTCTCCAGGAACAGAAAGATCGCCCAAGTGAGTATCGATTGGAAATACTGCAGTTGGTGGTGGCGCAGGCAGCACAATGTCCTGTCGGACGAGGCTGGTGATCTGCGCATGTCCAAGCTGCCCGTCCTTGGCCAGGCGGCCAATAAGCTTCGCCCCCACCATGCCGCCGCCACCAATCACGAGAATCTTCATGCCCTTGCTCCACTTGAATGGCAAAGCTTAGGCAGAAGCGCAGATTACCTACAAGTGCAAGCGCCGCATGCCCCGGTTCAGTCCGAATCAGAGCCTGTGGACAAGAAGTGGCGGGATTACCCATCGGCAATCTAAGATTGTCCCGCTCAAATCCTGCACGCAAAGGCAGTGGTTCTTTGACGGCAATCGGCAATATCGTTAATAAGTACTTAGCGTTTGGTCCGCATTTTGGTACGTAGTTTTTGACAACAGGGTACCTGACGAGAGGACCATGATGATTTCCCGCCGTGCAGTCCTGACCGGAGTGTCAGCCGCCCTTTTTTCGGCACCGTTAGCGGTTTCCGCTCGGGCGGTGGGTAGCGAGGATGATCCCTTTCCACTGCCGCCGTTCAACTACAGCAAGTTGCCAGAAGCCTTTCGGCCAACTGTCGTAAACTACACCGGACGGCAGTGGCCTGGCACCATAATCGTCGACACTCGCGCGCGGCAGCTGTATCTGGTTCTTCAGGGCGGCAAGGCAGTGCGTTGGGGTTGCGCGGTTGGCAAGGACGGTTTTCGATGGGCCGGACTGGCAGATGTCGGTCGAAAGGTGATGTGGCCGCGTTGGACTCCGCCCAGGGACATGATCGCGCGCAGCCCGGAAAAGGCCAAATGGGCGAATGGTATGCCAGGAGGTCCGGATAATCCGCTTGGCGCTCGTGCTCTTTATCTGTTCCAGAACGGCAATGACACACTCTATCGAATTCATGGAACCACGGACCCCATGTCGATTGGACACAACGCATCATCAGGTTGCATTCGAATGATTAATCAGGATGTGATCGAGCTTTATCGCCGCGCCCCGATCGGTACGCGAGTGGTCGTGCTCGCCGAAGGAGTGTGATCGTCATGAATCTGGGTCACTCTGTCGCGTCATCTTGTTTCGTGCTGTCCCTGTTAGGCCTGACAGTAGCCGCGTGTTCAACAGGGGGGATGCAGCAGCCCGATCTTGCGCCTGCGGCCGCGGTTACGACAGCTCCGCTGGCGCCGCCCGAGGCGCTTCCTATTGGCCCGATGACGGCAGCAGACATCAGCCGAGTTTTAGGAGAGCGTAAATTCACTTACGCGATGCCGGGCCGAAAAGGAACCGTTATGTTCTACAGGGACGGTACCTTTGAATATGATGAGGCCGGCAAGGGTGCTGGTACAGGCATTTGGCAGGCGTCTGACGGTAAATTGTGCGAGGCGCGGAATCCGACGAGCTTTCTGCCCAAGGGGACACCGTCCGTCTGCAGTCCGATCACGTCAGATGGCACACGGCTGACCGCCGGGACCATGCAACTGATCCCGCTTTAGAGATCACACTGACACTGAAAGGCGCAAAATGTGCGCCTTGCCTTGTGCTTCCGTCAGGTTGGAGCCTTCTTATTTGTTCGCATTTGTTCGGACTGGCTCCTTCGGAGTTGGGTGCGGTTAACCTGTCATTAGCCCTTAAATGCCATTCTTGGTTGAGGTTTGATGAACGAACCCAACTGAGGTGTTCTCATGAAAAAGTTCCTTCCCGTTCTTTCGATGACGGCGATTTCAGTTCTGACGCAAACCGCGACAGCATCTGACCTTGGATTTGCACCAGCGTCCTTCGATTGGCGGGGCGCATACTTTGGCGCCAATCTCGGTGCAGGATTAAACGACAGCGCGATTTCTGGCCAATATGCGTATCGCGGGTCCGGAACGATACCGCCTGCTACCTCGGCTCTCATCAACCAAATGGCTTTTGATTTTGACCCGACGGATGCGGCTTTCACTGGGGGGGTCAGCGTAGGGTACAATTGGCAGTACAGCAGCATCGTCCTGGGACTGGAGGCCGACATGAGCTATTTCGATGCTAGTTCAAGCCGGACCAGGAATGTCAATGGCATCGTGAACCCAGTTCTTACGCCCGATGCAACGCTTGCAACACAACGCCTTGAGGCAACTGGCGAATGGTTCGGCACGATAAGAGGGCGCCTTGGATATGCGATGGACAATATCCTGCTCTACGGGACAGGTGGATTTGCCTATGGCTATGCAAAGGCGTCATCTGATTTCCAGGCTACCAATGGGACTGAATTTCTCAATTGGAACGGATCGGATAATGGCTGGACCTTTGGTTGGACCCTTGGGGGCGGTGTGGAGTATGGCGTCGACCGTTGGACGGTCGGCCTCGAATATCTGTATGTGGATTTGGGCTCCTACGAATGGCACGTCGATGGTGATGTCAATCTCGCGAACGCCGGAGATGAAGCGATCTGGCAGGATGTTCGTGACAGCGGAAGCATGGACTATGCCTTCAGCTTGGTTCGCGGCACCGTGAAGTATCGATTCTGACTCGGAAGAGCCCTGATCAAACGAAGTGCTGTGGCCTGTCGCCAGGCCACAGCAGATGCCATACGTTAGCGAGTAGCCGACTTTGAATTCGTGAAGCGGTAACCGATTGCAATGAGCACCAGCAACGCCATGCCGACAACTACGGTTATCCGCGTTGCCTCGGAAGCAATCAGGATCACAACAACTCCCGCCAGAAAGAGCGCCGCAAACACAGCCGAGAAGGGCCAGACAGGCATGTTCCAGGCAGCCAAGGGTTGGCCCTTGGCCGCCTGGTCCTGACGGAAGCGCCAATGGGTGTAGAGGATAGTCATCCAGATCAGGATGCCGATGAAGGTTACCGCAGCAGTGAGATATTCGAAGGCGTGCGACGGAATGAAGTAATTCAGAAGAACACCAATGAACAAGACAAAGATCGTCATATACATTGCGCGCGCAGGCACGCCGGACTTCGAAAGCACGCCAAACGTGCTTGGAGCGTGGCCATTGCTTGACAGCGTATGGAGAATGCGACCACTGCTGAATATTCCGCCATTGCATGATGACAATGCCGCGGTGATTACGACAAAGTTGATAACGCCTGCCGCCGTTTTCAGGCCCATGCCTTCAAAAACCTGAACAAAGGGACTGCCATTCACGCCGATCTCGTTCCACGGAAAGATCGACAGGATAACGAAGAGTGATCCAACATAGAAGATGATGATGCGCCAAACGAAAGAATCAATCGCCATAGGTATGGTGGTCTCTGGCGACTTGGCCTCGCCAGCAGCAATGCCTATCATTTCCACGCCAACATATGCATAAATCACCATCTGCATGGCGAACACCAGCCCCAGCAGCCCGTTCGGTGCAAAACCGCCATGTGACGTCAGATTAGAGATGCCCGCAGGCTGCCATACGCCTGGGAATCCGAATATGATTACGAAAGCTCCCAGCGCTATCATGATGAGGATCGTGGCAACCTTTATCAGAGCAAACCAGAATTCGAATTCGCCAAAGACCTTTGCGGCCGTCAGGTTTATTCCACCCATGAAGACGATTGCACTCAATGCCCAAATCCACTGCGGAGAGCCAGGAAACCAATACTCCATATAGATGCCGACGGCAGTAACCTCGGCGATTGCGATGATGCTCCAGTAAAGCCAATACCCCCAACCAACCAGGTATCCAACGAAGGGGCTGACATAGTTGGTTGCGTACTGGGCAAAAGAACCGGTGACTGGAGAATGAAGGGCCATCTCCCCGAGCGCTCGAAGCACCAGAAACGCCACCAATCCCGCCACGGCATAACCGAGAAGAATCGATGGACCTGCGAGTTTTATTGCCGATGCAGAACCCAGAAACAAGCCGACGCCTATTGTGGACCCCAATGCAAGTAGCCGCATCTGTCGCACGCCAATGGCGCGCTGAAAACCCACAGTATTTGATGACATTCCTAATTCCCCCCGATTCTTGGTTTGTTGGACGTTTGCACTAGATGTGTTGGATTGCAATATTTATGCCAATTATTCGATCTTTACTAGCATAATGAAATTCTTGACTACATGGGGTTGGTCTCGCTTTAGCAACTAATGCGGAGTTGGAGAATATTACGTCGACGTGACCTCTGGGAAAGCGAACGCGCTGCTCGACGGCAATATCTTGGGGCACATGCGCCAGCAGGGAGCGGCTGTTCTCGAAGGCCGCGTCGAGCAGGAGCACTGACAGCAGAAACTGATGGCAGGGCAACCTCGAACAACACGCGGCAAGGCCTGCAACGTGAGGAATCGTCGTGGGCCGCTAAGCCAGCGGAAACTGCTGTCGTGCCGCGGCAGGTGCCCACATCATGGTGGCTGCTCGACCTGACCTCGGAGGCCCGAAGGCCGTGCTGCCATCGGCTAAACCAACCGTAAGCGATGGGCTTAGTGACGGCCCGAACGTGAGTAACTATCCAACCCGCCGGCTACCGCCGGCGAGGACGAGAAGTAGAGCCGTGAGTGAGACCGACTGGATAGCAGACGAACCCCAGAACTTCACGCGCGAAGTCCCGCGCGATCTTGGAGATGAGTTACTTGGCGGCAGTTGCCACAGACATCCACCATATCTGAAACTTGAAAGAAATTTGGAATTACAACAGAATTCGGGGAGAAGCCGGCTCGGCAAGCCATTCGTCGAGTGACAATTGGCTTGATGCTTGCGAGTGAGTAAAGTCAGAAGGAGGAGCACAAACGTGCTAGCGCCGCCAGATTTCATGTACTGGCTTCACCCAGTGCCAATATTTTTTCACTTCTCTGCGTGGTGGGCGCCATCGCTTTTCATGGAGCAAGGCAGCACAAGAGCTAAGTAGTCCTTGCAGAACATCTACACTGCGATCATCAGTTGGCCCACAGAAGAGTATGGAGACAAGGTGCAGCAAAGTCGACTTCTCGCGGAGTACGATAACTTGTCGACTGCCCGCCAGGAGCGCTTGTCAATCGCTCAGGACAGGGTAAGCGGTGGCCAGTGGGCTCTCGTTGAAGGCCTTATCATAACGCTGCTTGTCGTGGTTGCCATGAGCCATGCAGACTTTCGAATCGCCGCAAGAGTTTTACTGGGCGCGATCGCGACGGCAGCCAGTCTCCTGCTGTTCGTAATCATCATGCATGACAGGCCATTCGTCGGCTATGGGGCACTAGGTCCCGAACCCATCCTTACTGCCCTAGGCGCCAGTCCTTGATCAGGTCCAACTCGTGTCGTTGGAGCGTTCGACCGAGGTCATTGTAGATATCTACGATCCTGTGAGACATCCCGTTTCATGGCCCTGTTGGGCCGGGAGTATGTCTTCGATGACCCAGAAAGATCGCGAGATTCAGCGCAGGTTGAGGATCCTGAAGCATGCCGAGGAGACGGGGCATGTCGGCCGGCCCTGCCGGTACTTCGGCATTGGCCGAGCCAGCTTCTACCGATGGAAGGCGGCCCTGGAGAAGTATGGCGAGGCTGGTCTAAGCCGCGGGAGGCCGATCCCGAAGAACCCCAGGAACCGCACACCGCCAGAGATCGTCGAGAAGGTACTTCACCTGCGGAAGACCTACCATCTGAGGCCAATGCGCATCGTTTGGTATCTGGCGCGCTACCACGACATCAAGATCTCCGGAGCCGGCGTATCCCGCATCCTCAAGCGCAATGGCCTGAACCGGCTCCCATGAGGTACGAGGCTCCGCAAGGTCCATACCACCCGCTACCAGCAACAGGTGCCGGGCCATCAAATCCAGGTTGACGTCAAGTTCCTGATCTTCCGGGAAAAAGACGGAAAGCCGATCAAGCGTCACCAGTATACCGCCATCGACGAAACTACGCCCGTCGAGGCCCTCAAGGTCTAC
>NZ_JBIIDX010000013.1:0-31421 GCF_044238155.1 Aestuariivirga sp.
GGAGCTTCTCTCACACGACATCCGCGCGCGCTTCACCACGCTGGGCGCGCGCCTCTTGGCGCTCGATTTCGCGGGCGCCGACCTGGTGATGGGCGGCGGCAGCGATGCGGAGCTTCTGGCCGGCGACTGGACGGCGGGTGCTGTCATGGGCCGCATCGCCGGGCGCATCGCCAATTCCGAAATCAGCATTGACGATGTTGCCTATCCGCTGGCGCCCAACACGGGCGCGCATCAGTTGCACGGCGGGCCGGACAATTTCGCGGTGCGGCACTGGGATGTGCGGCAGGCCGAAAACACGCTGCACTTCTCACTGCACTCGCCGGATGGCGACCAGGGCTATCCCGGCGCGCTCGATGTGTCCGCCACCTACAGGCTCGAGGACAACACGCTGTCGCTGGAGCTTGCGGCGCGCACCACGAAACCCACCGTCATCAACCTCACCAACCACGCCTATTGGAATCTTTCGGGCGGCGCGCGCGGCGCTTTCGATCATGAGATGCAGATCATGGGCTCCGCCTATCTGCCCCTGAACGATCTGCTGCTGCCCTCGGGCAAGATCCGCGATGTGACCGGCACCCGCTGGGACTTCCGCGCGCTGCGCAAGGTGGGCAGCGCTTATGACAATTGCTGGGTGCTGGACGGCGCGCGCAGCGAGATGAAACACGGACTCACATTGCGCGACCCGGTTTCCGGCCGCAACATGGAGGTGTGGACCACCGAAGCCGGCATGCAGATGTATACAGCTGAACACTGGAATGAGGGTTTTCCCGGCAAGCACGGGCCGCTCACGTCCTACGCAGCGATCGCCATCGAGCCGCAGAATTTCCCCGACGCGCCGAACCACGCCAATTTTCCAAGCGCCCTGCTCAGGCCTGGCAACGTCTACCGCCATCGGATCGAATGGCGGTTCGCAAGGACCTGAAAGCTTCCGTCATGCTACAGGAAGCTGTAGGGATCGACATCAATCTGTAAGGCCAGCGCGCCTCGGGACTTCACCTGACCGAGCCACAGACGGAGGAAGGCCTGAAGGTTGACCTCTCGCTGTGCCTTCACCAGCAGGCGCCAGCGGTGCCGGCCACGGACCATTGCGATCGGCGCAATCGCAGGCCCCAGCACAGAGACGCCATCTGCAAGCGGTGCAGACATTCCAAGTTGGCGGGCAAATCGCTCGGTCTCAGGCCCGTCAGGCCCCGTGATGATGATGGCCGCCAACCGACCATAGGGCGGCAGACCCGCCTGCTCACGAATGGTCTTTTCCTGAGAGAAATAGGCATCGCGATCACCTTTCTTCAGAGCCTGCATCAGCGGATGCTCTGGAAGATAGGTCTGTACGAGGGCACGTCCTGGCTTGGCGCCGCGGCCTGCGCGGCCAGCAACCTGCGCCAACAAAGCCCACGTGCGCTCTGCCCCCCGCGGATCGGAGGACTCGAGCGCAAGGTCGGCATCGACAACGCCTACCAGGGTCAGATGCGGAAAGTGGTGCCCCTTGGCTACCAGCTGTGTGCCGATGACCAGATTATAACGCCCCTCCGCAACGTCACGGATTGCATCGCCAAGCAGTCTGCCACGGGAGAGATCACTCGACAGCACGGCAATTCGCGCGTCAGGAAATCGCGAGGCGGCCTCCTCGGCAAGCCTCTCCACGCCAGGCCCCACCGGCACCATCTTGCCCTGGGCATGGCAACTTGGGCAGTCCTGCGGCATTGCTTCAAGATGCCCGCAATGGTGGCACATGAGCTGACGGCGGAAGCGATGTTCGACCAGCGAAGCAGCACAATGCGGGCACTCAAGACGATGGCCACACGCCCGGCACAGAGTGAGTGGCGCATAGCCGCGGCGGTTAAGGAACAAGAGAGCCTGGTCACCCTCCGCCAAGACTTTACCGACTTCGGCCAGGAGCTGGGGTGAAAGCCAATGACCCGGCTCAGGGCTTGTGCGCTTGAGGTCGATAAGACCAATCTCAGGAAGTTCCGGGCGGCCGTGACGATCCTTGAGATGAACCACGCCGTAGCGGCCGCGGTCGACATTTACTAGTGTTTCAAGCGATGGCGTCGCAGACGACAACACGACTGGAAACCTGCCGAGAGAACCATAAAGCACCGCCATATCACGGGCGTGATACGGAACACCATCATCCTGCTTGTAGGCGCTCTCATGCTCTTCATCGACGACGATGAGTTTCAGGACCTTCCATGGCAAGAACAGCGCAGATCTTGCACCGACGACGATCTTGGCCGTGCCGTCTGCCACACTTCGCCACACCCGCTCACGTTCACGCGGGCGCAGGTCAGAATGCCATGCAGCTGGCTCAGCGCCGAAGCGGCGCTCGACACGCGCCAGAAATGGCTCAGTGAGAGCGATTTCAGGAAGCAGCAACAGCGCCTGACCACCGCTTGCAAGCGCCGCCGCCATGGCCTCAAAATAGACCTCCGTCTTGCCGGATCCGGTGACGCCATCGAGCAACATCACCTTATGCTGACGCTGGGCGAGGACCGCCCGCAGAGAGTCTGCCGCCACACGCTGATCTGCCGTCAGGATGAAACCGCCAGCATTGAGATCGGGGGGCGGAAAAGGTTTCAGCGCCGGAAGCTCCACCGCTTCCAATGCGCCCTCCTTGGCCAGTGCCTTGACCACCGAAACACCAACGCCAGCAGCCTCGGCCAGGTCTGTGGCGCGCATGGCAAAGCCTTCACCGGCAGTCTCGAGAACCCGGGCGCGTTGTGGCGTCATCCGGATGGGTCGAGGCCCTGCGGCGCGATAGGCAATCTGGGCGCGAGGCCCGTCAAGAGCTCCCGGGGCACGCAAAACCATGCGCAGCACATTGCCTGGCGGTTCAAGGTAATAGGCGGCCAGCCAATCGATAAACCTGCGGTGTGTTTCAGAAAGCGGCATCACCTCATGAACCGCAATCACGTCGCGCAGCGCCCGACCGGCCGGAGGCGCGCCAGACAGCGCCCAGACCACGCCGGTTACCTGCCGCGGTCCCAGCGGTACGGACACATAGGACCCCGGCTTGAGTTGCAGGCCGGCAGGCACTCGATAGGAATATGGCCCATCCAGCGCCAGCGGCAGCAATACGTCGGCTATGGTGGAATCGCCGGTCATTCCCCCTGAAATAGACTTGGGGGAAGACGGCTTCCAGCCTTATATGGCCAGATCATGAAGGATCCTCATGTTCGCGAGATCGTCTGCATTGAGCCCTCGGCGCTGGCCCAGCGGCTGAAAGGGCAGCGTCAACTCACGCTTCTTGAAAGCGTCATGCGCAGCGAACAACTCGGTCGCTATTCCTTTCTCACCTGCAACCCAAGGGCAACGCTGGAGGTAACAGCGGCAGGTACTTTCCTCAACGGTACGGCGCAGCGAGACAGCGCAATCGGGATCATCTCGCGTTTGACGGAAGAGAATCGTCAGCGCCACGTAGCCGGTCTGCCGCCGTTTCAGGGCGGGCTCGCAGGCTATATCGCCTATGATTTCGGCAGACGTCTCGAGCCGACGGCAAAGATACCGGAATTTGCTGCCCTCTGCCCTGATCTCGTCCTGCATCACTTTGATTGCGTGGCCGCCTTCGACCATATGCAGGAACGGGCCTGGATCATTTCCGCAACGCCCGAGCATGCTGACGAACTGGAACAATTGCTGTCGCGCAAGCCGCAGGCACTTGGGCGGCGGATCATCGAGGGGTTCCAGTCGAACTTCAGCCGGGACGCCTACGAGAAGGCTGTTGCCCAAACGGTGGACTACATCCTCGCTGGTGATATTTTCCAAGCCAACATCACCCAGACATTTTCAGCTGCCATCCCTTCAGACTTCGATGCTCTGGCGTTCTATATGGCCTTGCGCCGCACCAACCCCGCAACCTTCGCGGCGTTTCTCGACTATGGCGGGGTTCAAATTGCCTCATCATCGCCGGAACGGCTGTTGCGTGTCGAAGGTTCAAGCGTGGAGACCCGTCCAATCAAGGGCACACGCCGCCGCGACGCTGATCCAGTTCGCGATGCCAGCCTCATTGCCAGCCTTGCCTCGAGCCGCAAGGATCATGCAGAGAACGTGATGATTGTCGATCTCCTGCGCAATGACCTGTCGCGGGTCGCCCGGCCGGGTAGCGTCAAGGTGCCCGTTTTGTGCGGCCTTGAAACCTATGCCAATGTCCATCATCTCGTTTCAGTCGTTACCGGCGAGCTTGCTAAACCAAACGGGATGGGCGAGTTGATCGCCGCCACCTTTCCAGGCGGCTCGATCACCGGAGCTCCCAAGATCCGTGCCATGGAAATCATCGCGAACATCGAGCAGATACCTCGGGGTGTCTATTGTGGAGCAATCGGCTACATCGGCTTTAATGGCCGTAGTGACTTCAACATCGCCATCAGGACGGCGCAGTTTGCAGATGGCGTGGCCCGCGTGCAAGGCGGCGGCGGCATAACGGCCCGCTCAGATCCTGCAACTGAGTATGATGAGAGCCTGACCAAGATCAAACGGATCATGGAGGCCTTTGCAGCATGATTCTGATCGTCGACAACTACGACTCCTTCGTCCACAACATTGCACGTTACCTCGTTGAACTCGGTGCGGATTGTCGGGTCGTGCGCAATGACCGCGTGAACGGGGACGATCTGGACACAGCCAGGGCCATCATCATCTCGCCAGGTCCCTGCACACCGCAGGAGGCAGGCCAGTCAATGGACATCATACGGAACTATTCGGGCCGACGTCCCATTCTGGGCATTTGTCTCGGGCACCAGGCCATCGGCGCGGTTTTTGGTGGCCGTGTAACCCGCGCCAGGCGCCCGATGCACGGCGAAGCCTCTGAAATAGCCCATGATGGCAACGGGCTCTTCAAGGGCCTGCCGCCACGCTTCAGCGCGGGCCGCTATCACTCGCTCATCGTTGAATTGGCTGATTATTCAGGGCCCCTCATGGTCACAGCGCAGAGCGAAGACGGAGAAATTATGGGCCTGCGTCACGCAAGTGAGCCAACCTATGGTGTGCAGTTCCATCCGGAATCCATCTTGACGGAAGGAGGTTATGACTTGCTGCAAAACTTTCTCGAGCTGACGCGATGAATCGAACCTGGTTCAACGGCAATCTCACCGCCGGGACGCTTCCCATTGACCGGGCCGAGCGAGGCCTGCTCCTGGGCGATGGTCTGTTTGAAACGATGTTGACCATCAATCGCACGGCGCTCTGGTGCAATATGCATCTTGTGAGGCTGGAGGCTGCCGCACGCGAACTCGGCATTAGCTTTGACCGCAACCAACTGGATGACGCCATGGCAGAAATCCTGGCGGATTCACCACCGGGACATCACGTGCTTCGTGTTACGCTGACGCGCGGTCATACGGCGCGCGGACTTGGTGCAGCAGGCGGCCAGCCTAGCTTGCTCCTGACGCTTGATCCGTTTGATCCCGGCCTCATGTTCCGCCCGATTACACTCAGCACGAGTACCATCCGGCGCAATCCACAGTCGGTTGCAAGTCGACTCAAGACATTGTCCTACATCGACAATGTATTCGCTGCGCGCGAGGCGTCCGCCCATGGCAGCGAGGATGCGCTGCTGCTGAACACTGCAGGGCATGTTGCCTCGAGCACGATTGCCAACATCTTTCTGCTCAAGGGCCAGATGCTGATTACCCCGGCGCGCGATCAGGGTATCCTCACGGGGGTCATGCGGCAGGTGCTGATCCATTCAGCCACCCATCTGGGCTATACGGCGCAGGAACGTCCCGTGAGCACAGACGACCTGAAACAGGCGGACGCCGTCTTTCTGACCAACAGCTTGCGCTTCATGAGGCCCGTGACGTCCATTGACCAGGAGCCACTCCCGCAGGGCGAGCTTGCTGCACTCTCGGAGGGACTGTGTGCTGCGGCAAGGTTACAATGTGGCCACGATCCACGGTTGATTTGGCGCGACGCGGAGGATAAGCCCTCTGGTCATGAAGAAGGACGCTAGACGATGAAGTTTTTTGCTGACACCGCCGAAGTCAAGGAGATCAAGGAATTAGCCGGTTTGGGCCTTCTTGACGGCGTTACCACCAATCCCTCCCTGGTGGCAAAATCTGGCCGCCAGTTCAAGGACGTGATTGCCGAGATCTGCGCCACGGTGGAAGGGCCGGTCTCTGCCGAGGTCGTGTCTCTCGATTATGATGGCATGATGCGCGAAGCCGCTGATCTCCGAAAGATCGCACGCAACGTGGCCATCAAGGTACCGCTGACATTGGATGGCCTCAAGGCCTGCAAGGCGCTTTCAGCCGACGGCTGCTTGGTGAACGTAACGCTGTGCTTCTCCGCCAATCAGGCATTGCTTGCCGCAAAGGCGGGGGCCAGCTTCATCTCGCCCTTTATCGGCCGTCTCGATGACATCCATCTTGATGGCACCGAACTCATCGCCGAGATCCGGCAGATCTATGACAACTATGCCTTCGACACCGAGATCCTCGCCGCCTCGATCCGAACTGCACTACACGTGAAGCAAGTGGCCCTCATCGGTGCCGACGTAGCCACCTGCCCGCCTGCCGTGATCAAGTCGCTGGTCAAACACCCGCTGACCGACAAGGGGATCGAACAATTCCTGGCTGACTGGAAAAAAACCGGTCAGACGCTGTAAAGCCCAATGGGCGCCGTGCTTGACGCATATGAACGCCGTGTTGCCAGCGGGGGTCTGAAGCCAGATGCCGGGCAACGTTCAGTGGCAGACCGGCTCGATGCCCTTGCGTCAGCGCTTCAGCAGACTGAACCGCACCGCAGTCTTTTGAGCCGCCTGCGCAAAGCGCCGCCACCTCCACGTGGCATCTATATTCATGGCGATGTCGGGCGCGGCAAAACCATGCTGATGGACCTTTTTCACGCGACTGTGGACGTCGGGCGAAAGCGGCGCGTTCACTTTCATGCATTTATGCAGGATGTACATGCGCGGCTTCACGCGACGCGCCAGGATCACAGCCAGGATGCCATCGCACCCGTTGCCAGGGCGCTTGCGGAGCAGGCGCGGATCCTCTGTCTCGATGAGATGCAAATTTCCGATATTGCCGACGCAATGATTGTGGGCCGGCTCTTTGAAGCCCTGCTGAGCCACGGAACGGTGATCGTCACCACTTCGAACCTTCCTCCTGAAGAACTCTACCGCGACGGGTTGAACCGCCAGCTATTCGTGCCCTTCACTTCACTCATGAGAGAACGGCTCGAGGTCATTTCTCTCGACAGTCCGGTCGATTACCGGTTGGGGCGGGTCAAAGCTCATGAAACATTCCTCACGCCGCTGTCGTCCGAAAACGATGCCAAGCTGCAAGATATGTGGGAGCGGCTGACGGATACGAACAAGGGATCGCCAGCCTCGCTCGAGGTTCTGGGCCGCAAGCTGAGTGTTCCACAGGCAGCGGCTGGCTGCGCGCGGTTCAGTTTCGAAGACCTCTGCGGGCAACCGCTGGGTGCGGCGGATTATTTGGCTCTTGCGGCCAAGTACCGGGTATTGTTCGTGGAACACATTCCGGCACTGGCGCCCGAGCAGCGCAATGAGGCCAAGCGTTTGGTGCTGCTCATCGACACGCTCTACGATGGCGAGATAAAGCTGGTGGCCACCTCCGCACAACCTCCGGACGGTATCTGTCCAGCCGGCGATCACGCTCTTGAGTTTGACCGGACCGTTTCGCGGCTCAGGGAAATGCAGTCGGCTCAATGGTGGGGTAAAAAAATCGCGGAAACTTGACGTATTGGTAATGTTTTCTATCAAAACGACTAGGCGTTTGCCTTGAAGGTGTTACACAAGGGGGCTACAGAAAACGTCGCTTTTGCAACGCAAAACGGCCTCTCGCCCTCGACAGGAAGGACATTCGGACATGGCTCGGAAAAAGATTGCATTGATCGGCGGCGGCATGATCGGGGGTACTCTGGCGCATCTGGCGGCTCTCAAAGAATTGGGCGACATCGTGATCTTCGACATCGCCGAAGGCCTGCCCCAGGGCAAGGCGCTGGACCTGGCACAATCAGGCCCGGTCGAGGGCTTTGACGCGAAGCTTTCTGGGACCAATTCATATGAGGCCATTGCCGGCGCAGACGTTTGTATCGTCACGGCCGGGGTGCCGCGCAAACCCGGCATGAGCAGGGATGACCTGCTCGGAATCAATCTGAAAGTAATGGCCGCTGTGGGTGCTGGAATCAGACAGCATGCGCCGAAGTCCTTTGTTATATGCATCACCAACCCGCTCGATGTCATGGTGTGGGCGCTCCAGAAGTATTCGGGCCTGCCGACTACCATGGTGATCGGAATGGCCGGAGTACTTGACTCAGCGCGGTTTCGCCATTTCCTCGCTGAGGAATTCAACGTGTCTGTTGAGGATGTGACGGCCTTCGTGCTGGGTGGCCATGGTGACACCATGGTGCCTTTGATCCGCTATTCCACGGTCGCTGGCATTCCCGTACCGGATTTGATCAAGATGGGCTGGTCAACAGACGAGCGCGTTGCCAAGATCGTACAACGAACCAGAGATGGCGGCGCCGAGATCGTCGGGCTGCTAAAGACCGGATCGGCCTATTATGCGCCGGCCTCTTCAGCGATTGCGATGGCCGAAAGCTATCTTAAAGACAAGAAGCGGCTTCTGCCATGCGCCGCCCACCTGACAGGGCAGTATGGCGTGAAGGACACTTATGTCGGTGTCCCGGTTGTGATCGGCGAAAAGGGCGTGGAGCGAATTGCAGAGATTACACTCACCACCGAGGACAAGGCTGGCTTCAACAAATCGGTCGAGGCGGTACACGGTCTCATGGCCGCAGCCAAGGTGATCGCCCCTGACCTTACCTAAAAATTGACGCAAAGGTAAAGTGAGGCGTGGTAGATGAACATTCACGAGTATCAGGCCAAGGAACTGCTCCGCAGCTTCGGAGTGGCCACCGGGCGCGGCATTGCGGCCTTCTCTGTTGACGAGGCGGTCAAGGCGGCAGAAACGCTGGGCGGCCCCGTATGGGTCGTCAAGGCCCAAATCCACGCCGGCGGCCGCGGCAAGGGCGGCGGCGTGAAGGTAGTGAAGTCGGTGGCAGATGTGAAGGCGGAAGCCGCCCGCATGCTGGGCATGCAACTCATCACCCATCAGACCGGACCTGAGGGCAAAAAGGTGCAGCGCCTCTATATCGAGGAAGGCACCGCGATCGCCCGCGAGCTCTATCTCTCGATCCTCGTCGACCGCGCCACCTCGCGCGTTGCTTTCATCGCCTCCACCGAAGGCGGCATGAACATCGAGGAGGTAGCGCATGTCACGCCGGAGAAGATCGTCTCCGTGCAGGTGGATCCCGCTGCCGGCTATTCGGGCTATGTCGGGCGCCGCATCGCTGCGGCGCTGAAGCTCGAGGGCGACCAGGTCAAGCAATGCGTGAAGATGATCGGCCAGCTCTACCGAGCATTCATCGACAAGGACATGAGCCTCCTTGAAATCAACCCGCTGGTCGTCACCAAGGATGGCCATCTGATCTGCCTCGACGCCAAGATCAATTTCGATTCCAACGCGCTCGACCGCCATCCGGAGATCAAGGAACTCCGTGACCTCACCGAGGAAGACCCGAAAGAGATCGAGGCTTCCAAATACGATCTCTCCTACGTGGCGCTTGACGGCTCGATTGGCTGCATGGTCAATGGAGCAGGCTTGGCCATGGCCACCATGGACATCATCAAACTCTATGGTGCAGAGCCCGCAAATTTCCTCGACGTGGGCGGCGGCGCCTCGAAGGAAAAGGTGGCTGCGGCCTTCAAGATCATCACCGCAGACCCGAAGGTGAAGGGCATTCTTGTTAACATCTTCGGCGGCATCATGAAATGCGACGTGATCGCTGAAGGCGTGATCGCGGCAGTAAAGGAAGTGGGCCTTAAGGTTCCCCTGGTGGTCCGGCTTGAGGGGACCAATGTCGACCTTGGCAAGAAGATCATCCGCGAGTCAGGGCTGAACGTGATCCCCGCCGATGACCTGAATGATGCTGCAGCCAAGATTGTCAAAGCGGTGAAGGTAGCAGCCTGATGTCCATTCTCATCAACAAGGCAACTCGTGTCATCTGCCAGGGCATCACAGGGAACAATGGTACCTTCCATACCGAACAGGCGATTGCCTACGGCACGCGCATGGTGGCGGGCGTAACTCCCGGCAAAGGTGGCACCACTCACGTTGGCGTTCCGGTATTTGAGACGGTTTGGGAGGCAAGACAGGCGACTGCAGCAGACGCTACCGTCATCTACGTTCCACCACCGTTCGCAGCTGATGCGATCTTGGAGGCAATTGACGCAGAAATCCCGCTGATTGTCTGCATCACCGAAGGCATTCCAGTCATGGACATGGTCAAAGTGAAGCGGGCACTCTCAGGCTCCAGGTCGCGGCTCATCGGCCCGAACTGCCCCGGCGTGCTGACCCCCAATGAATGCAAGATTGGTATCATGCCCGGCAATATCTTCAAGAAGGGCTCAGTTGGGATTGTCTCGCGTTCCGGCACGCTGACCTATGAGGCAGTTTTCCAGACCACCCAAGAGGGGCTGGGCCAAACAACTGCAGTCGGCATAGGCGGCGACCCCGTGAAAGGAACTGAATTCATCGATATGCTGGAAATGTTCCTGGCGGATGACGAAACCCAATCTATCATCATGATCGGTGAAATTGGAGGAGCCGCAGAAGAGGACGCCGCAGACTTCATCGCCCGCTCGAAACGAAAGAAACCAATGGCCGGCTTTATTGCCGGCCGAACTGCGCCCCCCGGCCGTCGTATGGGCCACGCCGGCGCTATCATTTCCGGTGGCAAGGGCGGCGCTGAATCCAAGATCGAAGCCATGAAGCGCGCTGGTATCGCAGTCGCCGACTCGCCAGCCCTGCTTGGCAAGACACTGGTTCAGAAACTGAAAGGATAAAGCTTCCTTCAACCTTCCACACTTACTCTCTTTCCGCTGAGAGCTGTGAACTGAGGATCATGGGATGAACAAGACCGACCTGACCACCGCCTTCGAACAATCCTCCTTTCTGTATGGCGGCAACGCCCAGTACATCGAACAGCTCTACGCGACATATCTCGACAATCCCTCCAACGTAGACCCGCATTGGCGGCAATTTTTTTCAGGTCTCGAAGACAATATTGTAACTGCGCGACAGCAGGTGAATGCTCCATCATGGGCACGCCAGGACTGGCCAAAACCTGAATCAGGCGATCTGGTTGCCGCATTGGACGGCAACTGGCCAGCAAGCCCGGTTTCAGCCAAAACCACAGCGAACGACTCGAAGCCCGCAGGTCTGTCCACCGAGGACGTACGCAAGGCAACAATGGACTCTGTGCGCGCCCTGATGATGATCCGCGCCTATAGAATGCGCGGCCACCTTGCTGCCGACCTTGACCCCTTGAAGCTGAAGGAACCCATCAGACACCCAGAGCTTGACCCCGCCACCTACGGCTTCACCGACGCCGATATGGACAGGCCGATCTTTCTAGACCGGGTTCTCGGCCTCGAACATGCAACGCTGCGCCAGATCATCGATATCCTGAAGAGAACATATTGTGGAACTCTTGGTGTCGAGTTCATGCATATCTCTGATCCCGATCAGAAGGCCTGGATACAGGAGCGGATCGAAGGCGCGGGCAAGTCGGTCAGTTTCACTGCCCAAGGCAAGAAAGCCATACTCAACAAGCTGATTGAGGTGGAAGGCTTCGAGCAGTTTCTCAATGTGAAATACACTGGAACGAAGCGCTTCGGCCTGGATGGCGGCGAGTCGCTGATCCCGGCGCTTGAACAGATCATCAAGCGTGGCGGCCAGCTCGGTCTCCAGGAAATTGTATTTGGCATGGCGCATCGCGGCCGTCTCAACATGCTGGCCAATGTCATGTCAAAGCCCTTCTCCGCCATTTTCCATGAGTTCAAGGGCGGATCGTCAACTCCTGATGAGGTCGAAGGCTCAGGAGATGTGAAATACCACCTCGGCTCCTCATCAGATCGTGCCTTTGACGGAAACACCGTGCACCTCTCGCTCACTGCCAATCCGTCTCATCTTGAAATCGTTGATCCAGTGGTGCTGGGGAAGGCTCGCGCCAAGCAGGATCAGCGGAAGGACAAGGAGCGCACCTCCGTACTGCCGCTCCTGATCCACGGAGATGCAGCTTTTGCAGGGCAGGGCGTGGTGGCCGAGTGCTTCGGCCTCTCCGGTTTGCGCGGACACCGGTCGGGTGGCTCCATTCACTTCATTGTCAACAACCAGATCGGCTTCACGACCAGCCCCATCTGGTCACGATCCTCACCCTACCCCTCCGATGTTGCCAAAATGATCGAGGCGCCGATCTTTCACTGTAACGCGGATGATCCAGAATCAGTTGTATTCGCCGCCAAGATCGCCATCGAATTCCGCCAGAAGTTCCGCAAACCGGTGGTGGTGGACATGTTCTGCTACCGGCGCTTCGGACACAACGAAACAGACGAGCCCGCCTTCACCCAGCCACTCATGTATCAGCGCATCGCCGCTCATCCGACTGTGGTGTCGATCTATGGCAAGCGGCTGGTCGATGAGGGCGTCATTACCACATCTGAATTTGACGCCACCAAGGCCGCCTATCGCAAGACTCTCGATGAACATTTTGCCACTGCCGAAAATTACAAGGCCAACAAGGCCGACTGGCTTGACGGACGCTGGGCCGGTTTGAAGGCTGCCAAGGATCAGGAGGAACCCCGCAAGGGTGACACCGGGGTCGCCTTGGAGCGGCTGAAGGAGATAGGCCACAAGCTCACCAAAATACCGAAGACTTTCAAGGTTCATCGTACCATGCAGCGGGTACTTGATCAGCGCCGCAAGATGATCGACGACGGAGTCGGTCTTGACTGGGCAATGGCCGAGCAACTCGCTTTCGGCACTCTGTTGCTGGAAGGCTTCCCAGTGCGTCTGTCGGGGCAGGATGTTCAGCGGGGCACCTTCTCACAGCGCCATGCAGTACTGGTCGATCAGGAGACCGAAAAGCGCTACACACCCTTGAACCATCTCGTGAAAGACCAGCAGGTCAAGCTTGAAGCCATCAATTCCATGCTTTCGGAAGAGGCGGTCCTGGGCTTTGAGTATGGATATTCGCTTGCCGAACCCAATGCCCTCACCATCTGGGAAGCTCAGTTTGGTGATTTTGCCAATGGCGCCCAAGTTGTTTTTGACCAGTTCATCTCCTCGGGTGAACGCAAATGGCTACGCATGTCCGGTCTCACAGTCCTGCTGCCGCACGGCTACGAAGGCCAAGGTCCAGAACATTCTTCTGCTCGCCTTGAACGCTACCTACAACTTTGCGCAGAAGACAACATGCAGGTTGCCAACTGCACGACACCCGCCAACTACTTCCATATCCTGCGCAGGCAGCTGAAACGTGACATCCGCAAGCCACTGGTGATCATGACGCCAAAGTCGCTGCTACGGCACAAGCGGGCAACCTCACCGCTCGCGATGATGGCGGAGGGCACGAGTTTTCACCGCCTCCTTTGGGATGATGCCGAGATGCTTCCCGGGGAGACCATCAAGCTGGCGGCCGATGACAAGATCCGCCGTGTCATTCTGTGCACAGGCAAGGTCTATTTTGATCTCTATGAGGAGCGTGAAAAGCGAGTACTTTCAGACATTTACCTGCTTCGGGTCGAACAGCTCTATCCATGGCCTCACAAGGCTCTGATCAACATTCTGCAGCGCTTCCGCCAGGCTGAAGTCATCTGGTGCCAGGAAGAGCCATACAACATGGGCGCCTGGAGTTTCGTGCAGCCCAACATCGAGCGGGTACTTGAGTTCATCAAGGCAAAAATGCCGCGGCCAAGATATGTTGGCCGTGCAGCTTCTGCATCCACCGCAACCGGACTGATGAGCCGCCACATCAAAGAACTGAAAACCTTTCTTGATGAAGCGCTCGGCGACGGCAAAGCTTGAAGGACATAGATCATGGCTAAGGAAATCCGCGTTCCAGCTCTGGGTGAATCGGTCACCGAAGCAACAATCGCGAAGTGGTTCAGAAATGCCGGTGACTTGGTAAAGGTCGATGAGCCGCTCGTTGAACTGGAAACCGACAAGGTGACGGTTGAAGTGCCGGCTCCTTCCTCCGGTAAGCTTGCGGCGATTGAGGCCCAGCCAGGCAGCACGGTCAGCGTAGGCGCCCTGCTGGGTCTTATCGAGGAAGGCGCGGCCGGAGTTGCTGCAAAACAGATGGAGACACCTCCGGCCAAGACCGCGGCGATGGCTGCTCAACTGGCCACTGCAGCGCCAGCTTCAGTGAAAACTGAAGCTCCGCTCTCGCCTGCCGTGCGGAAACTGGTGGAGGAAAACAAGCTTGACGCGGCCACCGTGACTGGCACCGGCAAGGATGGCCGCCTCACCAAGGGGGATGTTATCGCCCATCTCGAAAAGCCGGCAACCACAGTTACAGCTGCAAGACCGGTCGAAACTGGTCGTGAAGAGCGGGTCCGCATGTCCAGACTGCGGCAGACCATCGCACGCCGCCTAAAAGATGCGCAGAACACGGCAGCGATGCTGACGACGTTCAATGAAGTCGATATGACCGCCACGATGGAGTTGCGCAGTCAGTACAAGGACCTGTTCGAAAGGAAACATGGCGTCAAGTTGGGCTTCATGAGTTTCTTCGTGAAGGCCTGCGTGAAGGCACTCCAGGAAATTCCGACTGTCAACGCCGAGATTGACGGAGAAGATATCGTCTACAAGAACTTCTATCATGTTGGCGTAGCAGTCGGTACGGACAGGGGCCTCGTTGTTCCCGTCCTGCGCGATGCTGATACGCTTTCCTTTGCGACCATCGAGAAGACCATCGCGGAATTTGGACAGCGCGCACGCGATGGGCAACTGCAAATCGCCGACATGCAGGGCGGCACATTCACCATCTCGAACGGAGGTGTTTACGGTTCCCTGATGTCGACCCCAATCCTGAATGCGCCACAATCCGGCATTCTGGGCATGCACAAGATCCAGGACCGGCCCATCGCCATGAATGGCCAGGTCGTTATCCGCCCGATGATGTATCTGGCGCTGTCCTATGACCATCGCATTGTCGATGGCAAGGAGGCAGTCACCTTCCTAGTGCGGGTCAAGGAATACCTCGAGGACCCTCGGCGAACCCTACTGGACCTATAGGGCGGCATCCATGACAAATGTTGCCATTGTTACCGGAGGAAGCCGCGGCATCGGCCGCGCCACGGCTTTGAAACTTGCAAAAATCGGCTACGCGGTTGTTGTAAACTATGCCAGCAATCAGTCCGCAGCAGACGAAGTGGTGGGCAGCATTGCAGCGCATGGCGGCAAGGCAGTTGCCGTCCAGGGTAATGTCGCCAGTGAGGACGATGTCCGCGCCATCTTCGCCGCCGCTGACAAGCTCGGACCACTGAAGGTTCTAATCAATAATGCCGGCGTGATGGATCGCCAAAATCGTCTGGACGAAATGAGTCTCGAGAGGCTGAAGCGACTGTTCGACATCAACATTCTTGGTGCATTTCTCTGCGCCCGCGAAGCTGTCAGACGGATGTCGCTGAAGCACGGAGGAACGGGAGGAGTCATCATCAACCAATCCTCTGCAGCAGCCGTGCTGGGGGCGCCTGCTCTGGGCGTGGAATATGCCGCAAGCAAGGGCGCCATGGATGTCCTCACCATTGGCTTGAGCCGCGAGGTGGCAGCAGAGGGAATCCGCGTCAATGCCGTGCGTCCCGGAATCATCGATACCGAAATCCACGACAGCTCGGGCATCAAGGGGCGCGTTCAGATGATGCGCGATCAGATCCCCATGAAGCGCGAGGGTAAGGCGGAAGAGGTGGCAGACGTCATCCTTTGGCTGTGCTCAGAGCAATCTTCCTACGTGACTGGCGCCATCGTTCCAGTTGCAGGCGGGCGTTGCTGACGTGATGCAGAGACATCCAGTGGACGCATCGTCTTCTGCCATAGCGGTGAATGGCTCGCGCTTGTCACGGCTCTCTGACAACTGGGTATATGGCGGCGCTCTCGCTGGTATCATCTTGCTTGGGCTTACGCCAACTCTGACGGTGGGCTGGGCGTCAGCGGATGTAATGATATTCCTCACACTCCCGATTTACATGATCCACCAATATGAGGAGCACGACGCCGACAGATTCCGTCACTTCATGAATAAAGAGATGGGAGATGGACGAGAGGCTCTGACCCGACCCGCAGTGTTCATCATCAATGTCCTCGGTGTTTGGGCGCCCCTCGCCGCATGCATCGTTCTGGCTCGAAGCCAGGGTGCCGGCAGCGCCATGTTTGCTGGCTGGCTTCTGCTGGTCAATGCGTTGGTCCATGCCGGTCCTGCCCTGAAAACACGAACCTACAATCCCGGTCTGTTTACAGCTCTTGTTCTGTTTGTTCCACTCGGCGCAGCGGTGCTCGTCTCATCCTGGCCAATAACCTCACTGGGTCAATATGGTATTGGCCTGATGATGGCCATACTGTTGCACGCAGCAATCATGATCTACATAAAATGGCGTATCGCCCATCTTTGAGAGGAGGCGGCAATGACCGCATTTGACCTCGCCGTCATTGGCACTGGGCCCGGCGGCTATGTCTGCGCAATCCGCGCAGCTCAACTCGGCATGAAGGTGGCAGTGATAGAGAAGCGGTCAAGCCATGGCGGTACGTGTCTCAACATCGGCTGCATTCCCTCCAAGGCGCTGTTGCACGCCTCGGAACTCTATGCCGAGTCGAAACATTCATTTGCGAGAATGGGCATAAGGGCAGAAACCTCGGTTGATTTCCCTCGCATGATGGCTTTCAAGCAGGAAGCGATCGATGGCAACACCAGGGGAATCGATTTTCTGTTCAAGAAGAACAAGATAACAGTGTTTCACGGAGAGGGCGCGATAGCAGCAGCAGGCATGGTCAAGGTGGGCGGCGAGGTCATCGCGGCAAAGCACATCGTCATCGCCACCGGCTCCGATTCGGCAAGGCTCAAGGGTATCGAGGTTGATGAAGAAAGAATTGTTTCGTCAACAGGTGCGCTATCGCTTGCAGTAGTTCCTGCCCGCCTCATCGTCATTGGTGCGGGCGTCATCGGTCTCGAACTGGGGTCGGTCTATGCTCGGCTCGGCTCCAAGGTCACAGTCGTTGAATATCTGGATCGCATCCTGCCGGGGATGGATCTTGAGGTCGCAAAGGCCTTCCAGCGCATCCTGCAGAAACAGGGCTTTGCCTTCAAACTGTCGTCAAAGGTGACATCGGCCCGCAATGATGGCGGCAAGGTGACGCTAAGTGTCGAAGGTGCGGCTGGCGGAGCGGCGGAGCAGATGGAGGCAGATGTTGTTCTGGTTGCTATCGGTCGTGTGCCCTTCACAAAAGGACTTGGTCTTGATGCAGCTGGCGTCAAGCTGGACGAGCGAGGCCGCATCGTGGTCGATCCCCGTTTTGCGACAACTGCGCCTGGAATCTATGCCATCGGCGATGTGGTGCGCGGCCCCATGCTGGCGCACAAGGCGGAGGATGAAGGCATCGCAGTGGCTGAAATCCTTGCAGGCCAGGCAGGCCATGTGAACTATGATGTCATTCCAGGCGTTGTTTACACCGCGCCCGAGGTGGCGGCTGTCGGCAAGACCGAGGAGGAACTCAAATCCTCTGGTATCGACTACAAGGCGGGAAAGTTTCTCTTCCTCGCCAATGGAAGGGCCAAGGCCAATCAGACAACCGATGGCTTCGTCAAGATTCTTGCCGATGCCAAGACAGATCGCGTGCTCGGCGTCCACATCGTCGGGCCAATGGCGGGCGAGCTTATTCACGAGGCCGCCGTGCTTATGGAGTTTGGTGGATCAGCCGAAGATCTGGCGCGCACCTGTCATGCCCATCCCACGCTGTCAGAGGCAATAAAGGAAGCCGCGCAGGCGGTGTCCGGCCGCGCCATTCATTCCTGATCAGAGCCCTGTGGTCGGCCGGGGATTGCTGCCATCAAAAAAACGCGAGTAGCGGAAGGGCGCCGGATCGACGCATGTCGGCTCACCTGTGACGATCTCCGCCATCAGCCTGCCAGCCCCGGGCCCAAGCCCAAAACCATGGCCAGAGAAGCCAGTGCACAGATGGAAGCCCGGCAGCTGTTCCACCCTTGAGATGACGGGTACGGCATCGGGCATGGCATCAATGCATCCCGCCCAGCGCTCGGCAATCTGCATGGGCTCGAACACCGGATAGCAGGCCTTGAGATGGCGAGCAGCGGCATCAAGAATGTCATTCACTGGCTCGGGATCAAGAATGCGCACCATCTCGAAGGGTGATGTCTCATCCAACTTCCAGTGCCTCTTGAGCCGAGCCTCGTCAATGAAGCGCCGCCCGAGCCTAAGTCGCAGCCCTTTCCGGTCAAGTCGCAAGGCTGGCAGAAAGGCAGCGAACAGCCTGAAGGAATCGGGCACAATGTCGGCAACCGAGAAATGTTGGTGTGTAATGGTATAGCCACCATCCATCCGTTTGCGGAAGGTGAACTGACCGCCCGAACAGGTGTAAGTAAGGCCCGTATCGAGCGGCGCCGTGCGCATGACTGAGTTGACGACACTGAGCTGCGGCAGCTCGATGCTCATGTTACGGCAGAAGCGGCGCGACCAGGCACCTCCAGCGAGCACAACAGTGTCACAGGCGATGGCTCCCCGCTCTGTCACAACTCCGGAAATTCGTCCGGCTTTGGTCTCGATCCCGCGTACAGCGCAGTTGGTAAGCACCGCTCCACCTTTGCGGCGCAGCGCTTCAGCCATCAAGGGAACGGCTACAAAAGGCTCCGCGCGCGCATCGTCCGGGGTAAACAGCGCCCCCTTCCATGGCCTGGTACAGCCAGGCAGCAGCCGGTTTGCTTCATCAGCTCCAATCATGCGCGTTGACAGGCCCGCAGGCCTCGCATGCGTCTCGTACCATCCAGCTTTGGCAGCAAGTTGTTCTTCGTTCTCGCAGAGATAGAGAATGCCGCAGCGCGTGAAGCCAGTCTCGCCTTCAATGCGGGAATTCATCTGGTCCCAAAGGGACAAAGATATCCGGATGAGCGGGATTTCGCGCGGGTCACGGCCCATCTGCCGGCACCAACCCCAATTGCGGCTCGATTGCTCGGCCGCTATCTCGCCTTTCTCGAGCAAGACAACGTCCAGTCCGCGCTCGGCGAGTTCAAGTGCGGTCGTTACACCGGCCACGCCACCACCGATCACGCAGACAGAGGCTCGCTTGGGCAGAACTGTATCGGCAATGATTGTTTTGATCTTGGGCATGCCGATCTTTCTAGCTTGCCGGACCTGCCAATTCCATCCGCAATATGTGCATGGTCACATCAGCGCGCAGGATGGGCCTTGCGATATTGTGCCAGCAATTGGCTGCGGTTCACATCGGTATAGACTTGGGTGGTCGAGAGGCTGGCATGGCCAAGCAGTTCCTGAATAACCCGCAGGTCGGCGCCATTGGCCAGCAGGTGGGTGGCAAAGGAATGGCGCAAGGCATGCGGCGTGGCTGTCTCTGGAAGGCCGAGCGCCCCGCGCAGCCTGGCGATCAAGGCCTGCGTGATACGAGCATTGAGCGGGCCGCCCCTTACGCCACGGAACATCGGCTCATGTGCGGCAAGCGCGAATGGACACAGCGCCAGATACTGCCCGATCGCCGCACGCGCCACCGGCAGAAGCGGAACAAGCCGTACCTTGTTACCCTTGCCCGTCACCCTGAGAACCTCCGTGTCAGCCTGCTGCGGCGTCAGCAACAAAGCTTCCGAAATACGCAGACCGCAGGCATAAAGGAGCGTCAGAACTGCCTGATCGCGAGCCAGTATCCAGGGCCGGATGTCGTCTCCAGCCAGCCCATCCGCCGCAATGAGGGCCGCCGCCTTTTCAGGCGTCAGCGGCTTGGGTACGCGATGGGCTAGCTTCGGCGAGCGGACGGCAGACAGCGCAGGATTGCGAAACAGGCCGGTACGCTCAGCATGGCGATAGAAGGAGCGCAGGCTGGACAACTGCCGGGCCAACGTCCGGCTGCCTGCCCCACCACCACGCCGGCGGGCGAGGAAAGCCCGGAAATCGGCCGCCGTGAGCCCCGCAAGCGCTGCATTGTCCGGCGTCTCGCCCAGATGCTCTGCCATGAAGTGTGCAAACTGGGCAAAGTCTCTCGCATAGGCTTCGAGCGTCTTGGGCTGCATGCGGCGCTCGGCCCTGAGCCTTGTCAGCCAATGCTGGACTGCGGCAAGAGCATCGGCAGAGAGGCTGGTGGCATAGTCCGGCATTCCACTGAGCCTAACGGCTATTTGTTACTGGTCTGGAAATCTGGCGAAGGCCCGCCGATCAGCGGCACCTGCGCGCTTGCCTGCAGAGGCAAATGACCCGAAAGGCGAGGGTCGTGGTGGACCTCCACCATAATCTGATAAGGCAGAAAACCAGACCTTTGGTAGAACGCCAGGGCACCCGGATGATCAAAGCTGCAGGTGTGAACCCATAACCGGGTAATTGGCTGCGACCAGGCACGCGATAGCGCCTCGTTCATCAGGATTCGGCCAAGGCCGGTGCCAACAACCTCAGGCACCAGCCCGAAGAAAGACAACTCGCACTCGCCCTCCTGCCGAAAATCAAGCTCGAGAAGGCCAATATCAGCGCCATCCCTCATCAGGACGAGGCTTTCGACACGCGAATCGCCGATGACCGCGGCAAGCGCATCATCGGTGAGCACGAGGCGCGAGAACCACATGATATCCTGCCCCACCAACCGGAACAGGTTGCGAAACCGGGCTGTATCCCCTGCTGTCATGCGCTGCAAGGACAGGCCGCTGATAACGGGCGCCGGCCGCAGCAAAGGCCTTTCCCTGATCTCAAGGCATGTCACCACATTGGCAAGACAGCCCCGAGGCAGCGAGTGATAACCAACGGCAAGCGGCGCGTCTGGCATCAGCGCATGGTGGGAATTGAAAACTGTGCACCTTCCTTGATGCCCGATGGCCAGCGCGCCGTGACTGTCTTGGTCTTGGTATAAAATCGGATCGAGTCAGGCCCATGCTGGTTAAGGTCCCCGAACGCCGACCGCTTCCAGCCGCCGAAGGTGTGATAGGCGAGCGGCACCGGGATCGGCACATTGATGCCCACCATGCCGATCTGGCACCGCGAAGCAAAATCCCGCGCCGTATCGCCGTCACGTGTGAAGATCGCAGTCCCGTTGCCATATTCGTGGTCATTGACGAGGGCGAGGCCCTCATCATAGGTCTTGGCGCGCACCACTGAGAGCACCGGGCCGAAGATCTCTTCCTTGTAGATCCGCATGTCCTTGGTCACGTGATCGAACAAGGATCCGCCCATGAAATAGCCATTCTCATAGCCCTGCATCTTGAAGCCCCGGCCGTCGACCTTGAGGGTCGCGCCCTCGTTGATGCCCGCATCGATAAGGCCTCTGATCCGGTCCAGTGCCTGCTTGGTGACAAGCGGACCGTAATCCGCCTCCCGGTCGGTCGACAGGCCAACTTTGAGCTTCTCAACGCGTGGAATGAGCTTTTCAACAAGCAGATTGGCAGTTGCTTCACCAACCGGCACGGCGACCGAGATCGCCATGCAACGCTCGCCAGCCGAGCCATAGCCTGCGCCAATCAATGCATCGACGGCCTTGTCCATATCGGCATCCGGCATGATGAGCATGTGGTTCTTGGCGCCACCAAAGCACTGCGCGCGCTTGCCATTGCCAGTTGCGCGCGAGTATACATATTGCGCGATGGGTGTCGAACCCACAAAGCCCACGGCAGCAATGTCCGGATCATCGAGAATTCCATCCACAGCCGCCTTGTCGCCATTGACGACATTGAAGATGCCTGGCGGCAATCCAGCTTCGAGGAATAGTTCGGCAAGCCGCATCGGACAGGATGGATCGCGTTCCGAGGGCTTCAGGATGAAGGCATTACCGCAGGCAATCGCGGGGGCCGCCTTCCACAGCGGGATCATGGCTGGGAAGTTGAAGGGCGTAATGCCAGCGGCAATGCCCAGCGGTTGACGCATTGAATACATGTCAATGCCGGGGCCTGCGCCATCAGTATATTCGCCCTTCAGCAGGTGCGGGATGCCACAGGCAAACTCCACCACCTCAACGCCTCTTTGAAGATCACCCAGCGCATCGGGAATGGTCTTTCCATGTTCCATGGAGATCAGGGTGGCCAGCTCCTCGGCATGATCGCGGGCGAGTTCAAGGAAACGCATCATGACGCGGGCCCGAACCTGCGGATTCTTGGCGGCCCAGCCGGGCTGCGCCGCCTTGGCATTGGCGACGGCGGCCGAGAGTTCGTCCGGCGAGGCCAACGCCACCCGTGCCGATACCTCCCCTGTATTGGGGTTGTAGACGTCCGCAAAACGCCCTGAGGTGCCTGGCACATGCTTGCCGCCAATAAAATGACCGATGTTCTTGACCATGGACGGACCCTTGTCTGACTGATGAACCGGAAGCCAGACTACTAGAAGCCGTCTTTCCCCGCGGCAAGTGCTAAACTGCGATTTTTGCGGCTCAGCCGGGCATGCGCCCCGGCTATGATGCGAGGTGAATTCGGGGCAGGGAACCGGTCGGTGTCCATCTTACCGCACAAGCTGGGATTTGCCTTGGATCCGAAACACCATAACGCTTCATGGCGAGCAGGAATACCAGCGCAGCGTCAATGGCAGCAGCCGCATGGTCAGACGGATCGAGGTCTTCGCCCAGCAGCCCCATCAGGTGAAGTCCTGCCGACTGATTTATCGCCTGGGCCTCCTGGGCGGAAAGCCCGCCCGCCGCCGCCCAGCTCCGGTCGAGATCCCGATCGTTGAGCTCAGCGACAAGTCCCGTGCCAAGCGCCACTGCGAGCTGGCCTGCAGAGGCCCTGTAGCCACCCGACACCAGCGTGAAACAGGCTCGGCCGGAAGAAGGACCCCCCATACGCATCACTACACCTCACTCACCACCCACACCTCTCGCCAGTCAGGACGAGACAAGAATTGATTAGCCATATGGATCCTTGCCTGAAGCTGGAGAGGACGCGCGCTGAGCATATGCCGTTGCCCGCCAGTCAGCATGGTATGCTGCCAGTCCCGGAATTGCTGCAGGTACGACATCACTCATGTCGAGTGCGATGGAGGGAAGCTTGCCATCAGCGATAAGCGCAATCGCTGCCGCACCCGCCGTCGTGCCGTCACGCAAGGCCGACGCCTTTACCTTCTGCGCGGGTCGAAGGCCAGCCAGCACAGCCAGCAACACGGCATTTTGTGAATATGGGCCATCGACGATGATATCATCTTTTGATGCGATGGCATCCAGCTGTTCGCTTACCATCTGCGCGCAGTAGAGTGCAGCGAGAGATGCCTTCTCTGTATCATTGACGGGCACGTGTCCGGTGACGAACCCCTTGCCGAGCGAGCCTGGGACAGGGCCGCTGGTCATGGTAAATGACGGGACGGCCTTCGTACCGCGCGCCACCAAACGGGCAACCTCCGCGAGGTTTGCCGCCTCCGCCACCGCGCCACCTGCCACAACCTCGAATTCCTTGCCACCAAAAAAACGGCTGCAGCACACTGTCCGTCCCAGTACATCCGTATTTGTGTTGGTGTCACGCGCCGGATCGAGAACATCAACGGCTGTCGAGGGGTCAAAGCTGATGCTCCACGTGCCGGTCGAGACGAGCGTAAACCGATCCAGCCCAGCGCAGACGTAACGCATGAAATTTGCAGTCGAATCATGGACGCCGCCAAGTACCAGGCCTTTGCCCCGAAAACCGGCGGGCCGGAATTGCGGCAGCAGGGTGCCGATCGCCTGCCAGGCCTTAGCCATGGGTGGAAACAATCTGTCCCAGCCGAGATGGCGTGCCATGGCTGAGGGTTGCTGCAGGCGTGTGTCCATCAAATGTGTCTGACACGACATTGAGGAAATTTCCGAAACAGCCAAGCCTGAGAGCCGGAACCCCACATACTGGATCCACGGCAGGATGGTGCGAACGCTTGCAAAAGCTTCGGGCCACTGGCGCTGCTGCCAGTAGAGTTGCAGGCCATGAGTTATGGCCATTGGCAGGAGCGGGCAAAGCGCCTCGGCAAACCCCGGCATGATTTTGCGATAATCTTCAACGATGTCAGATGGCGGTTCTGACGCATAATCCATAACCGGCAACGCCAGATTGCCCCCGTCGTCCAAGCACGCCATCGCTGCGCCGTGGGCGCAGGGGACGACCGCGTCGACCGGCAGGATCGCATCCAATTCCGGCAAGGCGTTTCGGCATAGCTCCACCATGGGTTCTGGGTCGATGTGCGGATAGGGCGGCCCTGGCAGGTGGCGGCTCAGCACCTTGTGCTCGGCCCGCATCTGTCCATCCGCGGCAAACAGCGCGATCTTGGTGTTGGTATAGCCTACATCGACGACCGCGATGCCGCGTGGAGCGCTAGCCTGCATGCTCTCATCCATCCTCGAGAGCCAGTCTCCCGCATCCAGCATGGTGGCGTCAATCACCCTGCGCTCTTGTCGATGATATACGAGGCAGTCTATAGGCGCTGCACGAGTCCCCCACATTCAACAAGCGGATCCCGTCATCATGCCGAAGCTCAAATACCTCGACCTGCGCGAAGCGGTCATCGACACCTGCCTCAGGATGAATGCAGAGGGCATCAACCAGGGCACATCGGGCAACGTCAGCGTGCGCACCCCTGAAGGTTTCCTGATGACGGCGTCAGGCATCCCCTATGACAAGATGAGGCCCGAACACATTGTCGAGATGGATCTGGATGGCGGCTATGTCGGCGACTATCTGCCCTCGACAGAATGGCGTATGCACCTTGATATCTTCCGTGAGCGGCCAGAGGCTGGCGCGGTCGTGCACACCCATTCGATCTATGCCACCGCCCTATCCTGTCTGCGCAAGGATATCCCACCCTTTCACTATATGATCGGCATTGCCGGGGGTACCACGCTACGCTGCGCAAGTTATGCCGAATACGGCACGGCGGCATTGTCCAAAGCCATGCTGAAAGCAATGAGGGACCGCTCTGCGTGCCTGCTCGCAAACCACGGCCAGATTGCTTTCGGCCCAGACCTGGACAAGGCATTGTGGCGGGCGGGCGAGGTTGAAACACTGTGCCATCAGTATTGGGCTGCACTCCAGGCGGGTAAGCCCGTGCTGTTGAGCACGCTGCAGATGACAAGCGTGCTCGCCCGGTTTAAGACATATGGCAAGCAACCAGGCGAGTTGAAAAAGGGTGACGCGCTTTCGGTCGTAGGCCCGGTCAGGCGCGATGTGCCGGGTGGCAAGCGTGGCGGCAGGAAAGGCAGATAGCAAACGTGATTGCAGGGGTCTCTCCGCTCGTTGCAGAACTGAAGGCCAGGGCTGAAACAGGCCAACCGGTTACCATTGGCCTCGCAGGCTGTGGGCAGATGGGCACCGATATTGTGGTCCAACTCGCCCGCATGCCAGGTCTCAGGCTGGGAGCAGTGGCCGAGATGCGCCCGCCACAGGCCAAGGCTGCAGCGGCATTGGCGGGCTTTGACTCAGACCAGACCATCTATGCCGAGACAGCAACTGCGATTGATGCGGCAATTGAGGCCGGGCGAATCGCCATCACCTCCGATCCCGAGATACTGGCAAGGGCTGGCCGCCTTGACGTGGTGATTGACGCCACCGGTAACCCAAACACTGGCACCCAGTTTGCGCTCACTGCCATCGCGCATGGCAAGCACGTAGTCATGCTCAATGTCGAGGCTGACATCACCATTGGCCGCCATCTGCATGAGGCCGCCCGCCGCGCTGGAGTCGTCTATACCGGCGCAGCAGGCGATGAACCTGCTGCGGCCCTCGAACTGATTGGTTTTGCACAATCCATAGGTCTTCAAGTTGTCTGTGCAGGCAAGGGCAAGAACAACCCCCTCAAGTTCGATGCCGTGCCGGCGGATTATGAGCACGAGGCTGCCCAGCGCAACATGAATGCCCGCATGCTGGTTGAATTTGTCGACGGCTCCAAGACAATGGTCGAGATGGTGGCGATCGCCAACTGCACAGGTCTCGTACCTGACGTTCCAGGCATGCACGGCCCCGCCGCCACCCGCGATGAGCTGGCCTCGGTACTGATCCCGCGCGGAGATGGCGGCGTTCTCTCGAAGGCGGGATGTGTCGACTATTCAATCGGCAAAGGCGTTGCACCCGGCGTGTTCTGCATCGTCACGACCGATCACCCGCGCCTGCAGGAACGCATGATTGATCTAAAGGTAGGCAAGGGGCCCTATTTCACCCTGCTCCGCCCCTATCACCTGACCAGCATGGAAGTACCGCTCTCGGCGGCGCGCGCCGTGCTGCATCGCCAGGCCGATATGGTACCCCTTCCTGGGCCCGTGGCTGAAGCTGTTACCCTTGCCAAGCGCAACCTCGCTCCGGGAGAGATTCTCGGCCGCATCGGCGAGACGGACTATCGCGCTTGGGCTATGACACATGCCGAGGCGCGCAGCGCCAACGCGGTTCCCCTCGGCCTCGCCCAAGGGGCCCGGGTCGTCAAACCAGTCAGGGCAGGCGAACGGCTGACCTATGACAATTGTGTGCCTGACGACAGCTTGATCGTGACCCAGATCCGCCGCCGGCTGGATCAGGAGGATGCACGTTTCCATGCACTGTGACTGTGGACTCTTGTTGCGGTGCACACTTTATTTGCACTGCAAACAGACAAAGGGTGACAGGCCTTTAAGTTGACTCAGCCTCTACAAAGCCCCTAGAGTTGAATGAGAACTTTTGTGTTCTCAGAATAACAAATGCAATGTCCGGTAAGTCGGGCATCCAGGAGAGCATCAAGATGGCTGCAGCGACCGCCAGCCTGACACATGGCAAGTACGATGGTCCGGGAGCACGCCGTACGTGGCTTCCCGGTTGGCTCACATCTGAATCGCCTTTCCCCTGGCTGTTTCCCGCCGCTGCCCTGATGGCCGTGTTTGGAATCTACCCCCTCCTCTACGCAATTGGCCTTTCATTCTACAAGAAGAACGCTGCCACCCGGAAAATGGTCTTCGATATTGACCATAACTGGACGAAGATAATGTCCGACGAGCGAGTGTGGAACGCGCTTTTTAATACCTTCGTCTACACCGGCGTGGCCTTGGTCTTTCAACTCGTGCTTGGCATGCTTATTGCGCTGCTGCTTGATTCAGACCGCCGTGGCTACGGCGTGTTGCGTGCCCTGATGACACTGCCGCTCGTCATTCCGCCCGCCGTGACGGCCATGATGTTCCTCCTGATGCTCAATGGCTCGTTTGGCGTGCTCAGCCGCGGCCTCATCGCAATGGGACTTCTGCCGACTGGTTTCTCAATACTCGGTGACGCCTCGACCGCCATGGCTGGAGTATTGCTGGCCGAGATCTGGCAGTGGACGCCTTTCATGGTGTTGATCATGCTGGCGGGGCTGCGGTCGCTGCCAAAGGAACCGTTTGAAGCCGCCGCCATCGATGGCGCCAATGCCGTACAGACGTTCTTCAAACTCACACTGCCGATGATGTCCAAGGTGATTGCGATTGCCGTCCTGATTCGCGGCATCGATCTCTTCCGCGCCTTCGATTACGTGAAAGTCATGACGGATTCTGGGCCTGGAACGGCAACTGAGACGCTCACGTCCTACGCGGGTCGAATCTATTTTGGAAATGCCGACTTTCCCTATGCATCAACCGTCGCACTGCTCACGCTCATCATCGTGATTGCCCTGTCCTCCGCATTCATGAAGATCTTCAAGGTCAAGCTATGATGGAAGGCTCCCGCCCCCTTCGCATTTTGCGCGATGTCGCTGCCGTCACCGTAACGGGCCTGTTTATGTTCCCCATCTTCTGGTGGGCACTGACATCGATAAAGCCGATTTCGGCGATATTTGATAAGGACCGCGTCAACTTCTTCGACTTTACGCCTACCTTCATCAACTATGGCGTTACGCTGTTTGGCCAATCTCGCTCGCAAATCGCAATCGACGAGGGCCTCGGAATGGGCGTTGCCGGCGCCGACGCCTATGACTCGCGACAGTCCATTCTGGAATCCATTATCGTGTCGCTTGGCGCGACGGCGGTCACCATGGGTGTTGCCGTTTTCGCCGCCTACGCCATTTCGCGCATGACCTTTCGCGGCCGTGGCAGCTACCTCAATTGGGTATTGGGCCAACGCTTCATGCCGCCAATTGCCATCCTCATTCCGTTGGTCACTATCTACAAGGTGGCAGGCCTGCGCGACACGGACAATCTTTACATGGGCTATATCGGGCTCATGATGATCTATGCGCTGATGAACCTGCCGATCGCGGTTCTGTTGATGAAGTCCTTCCTTGATGACGTTCCCAAAGACGTCGACGAAGCCGCAATGATTGATGGCGCCACCCGCTGGCAGACGTTTCGCAAAGTCGTCTTGCCAATGGTCAAGGGCGGCGTCGCTGCCTCGGCAGTTCTGGTGTTCATCTTTTCGTGGACAGAGTTTCTGCTGTCACTTTTTCTCACAACTGATATCCGCACGGTTCCGGTCAAGATTCAGACCTTCGTGACATCGACGGGCAATGAGTGGGGTTTCATCGCGGCTCTGGGTACAGCTGCCGTGATCCCCAGCTTCATCTTCATTCTGCTCGTTCAAAAGCATCTGGTGCGCGGCCTCACTCTTGGCTCCCTGAAAGAGTGATGACGTGCGCGAGAACCTGAGCTCAAACCCATGGGAGGAACTTGATGAGCTTTAAAGAGTACGACAAGAAAACCTATATCGCCGATCTGGCGAAGGACTTCGGTGCACGCCGCATCAGCAAGCGCGAATTCTTGCGCAAAGCTGGCTTGGCTGGCATCGGCTTCTCGGCGTTCAACACGATGCTGCTTGGCGGCACCCGTCCGTTCCGCGGCACGGGCCTGGTAGGCGATGCCGCCTACGCGCAGGACGCCGAGATGAATAAGTGGCTGAAGGATGTCTCTACACCCTTCAAGGGCGCCAAGATCCGCTACACGTCGGAAGCAACACCGCCGACCGTAGTGCTCGACAAGCTGAAGGGCGAATTCACTGAACTCACCGGCATCGAAGTCGAGATCGAAATCGTGCCGCTCGAGCAGGTGCTCGCCAAGGCTACACAGGACGTTCAGGGCGAGCTTGGCACCTATGACCTGTACTACCTCGACCAGTCGTGGGTTGCGACCTTCTCGCAGGACACGATTGACCCCGTTCAATACTACAAGGACAAGCCGGACCTGGCCATGCCAGGCTTCGACTTTGATGACTTCTCGAAGCCGCTGGTTGACGGCCTTGCCCTCTATGAAGGCAAGTGGGCCGGCATTCCCTTCGACATCCCGATCTTCTGCACGATGTACCGCGCCGACATTCTGGAGAAGCACAAAATCGCTCCGCCAAACACGGTCGACGAGTTCACAGCCGCCGTGAAGGCGATTACCGAAGCCGAAAAAGGCAACGGTATGTATGGCACCGGCTTGCAGGCGAAATCTGGTCACTACTCGCTCAACTGCGACTGGACGCAGATGGTGTGGAACGAGGGTGGCTCGATCTTCACCGCCGACAAGAAGTTCTCCGGTAATGACGAAGCCGCTGTGCGTGGCCTCCAGCTTTATCAGGAGTGGCTCAAGAACGCGCCACCCGAGTCGACCAACTCGACCTGGGATGGCCAGTGGCAGATGGGTGCTTCCGGCCAGGTGGCTCTCATCAACTCGTGGGACGAGTTCTTCCCTGGTTGGGACGCCGACGATTCCAAGGTCAAAGGCCTCTGGCAAATCAAGCGTCCGATCCAGGGCAAGAACGGCCTGCGGCCTGTCGACAAGGCTGGCTTCGGCGAAGTTCCGAACTGGGGCCACCAGGGCGGTTCGATCCTCGGCCTGTCGAAGTATTCCAAGAACATCGACGCCGCCTGGCTGTTCATGCAGTGGGCCTGCTCGAAGGACATCATGGTGCGTTGCACCCTCGGCGGTGGTTTCGCCCCGATGCGGACCTCGTCCTTCGCCGATCCGCGCGTCAAGGCCAAGGAAGTTGTCGGTCCCGGCACGACGCGCCACCTGCCCGTCGTTCTGGAAACCATCAACAACGACATCGCCTCCGAACCCGACATGCCGCTGTGGGCTGGCTTCTCGAACAACGAGATTCCCGTCAACCTTGGCAAGCTGCTCACGGGCCAGGACTTCGGCGGAGACGCCAAGAAGTGCATGGATACGATCGCTGCAGCGATTGATGCCTCCGTGGCCGAATCGGGCCTCTAAGCGACAACAACGGACGGAGGCGGCTTCAATGCCGCCTTCGTTTCTTGTCTCAGGTTCAACAGCAAAAGCACATGCGCCGCGATCTGGTCATAGGGATAGACTCCTCAACCACGTCTACAAAGGCAATTGCCTTTGACCGACGCGGCAAGAGCGTGGCAGAGGGTCGTGCTCCTGTCCCCCTGTCGACGCCCCATCCCGGCTGGTTTGAACAGGATGTCGCTGACTGGACCGGTGCTGCGACCAAGGCCCTGAAACAGCTTACTCGAAAGATTGACAGCCATCGCATCGCAGGCCTGGCCATCTCGAACCAACGCGAGAGCTTTGCGCAGTTCGATTCAAAGGGTAAGGCTCTGCGCCCGGGCACCCTCTGGCTCGATGAGCGCTCCCAGAAGGAAATGAAAGACATTTCCTCCGAGCTTGGTGCGGAAACGATCCATCGTATCTCGGGCAAACCCGTAGATGTAACGCCATGCCTTTATCGCTGCCGCTGGCTGGCCGACCACATGCCCAGGCTCTGGGCCCGGACCGAAAAGACCGCGGAAGTCCACGGCATTCTCGCCCATTTCCTTACTGGCAAGTGGGCCACCTCTATCGCATCCGCCGATCCTATGGGCCTGCTGGACGTGCCTTCCTACGACTGGTCGGAAACGCTTTTGAAGGCCGCCCGCCTCAAGCGGGAACAGCTTCCCCTGCTTCACCGGTCCGGCACGGTCATGGGCGAAGTTTCCGAACGCGCCGCAAAGCTTACAGGCCTGCAGCCCGGAACACCGGTGATTGCTGGTGGTGGCGATGGCCAGTGCGCAGGCACCGGCGCCAACATCTTCACGCCCGGGCGGGCCTATGTGAACCTCGGAACAGCGGCGGTGTCCGGCAGCTATGGAAAGACCTATGTTGCCGATCGCGCCTTCCGTACCATGATGGCGGTGGCTGAGACAGGCTTCTCTTTCGAGACGGCAATCCGCACCGGCACGTTCCTAGTCAACTGGATGGTCGAACGGCTGTTCAACGTCAATCCTGCAAAGAATACCTTGATCTTCAAGGCGCTCGAAGAAGAGGCCGCTGCCTCGCCGATCGGTGCACATGGTCTCGTCCTGGTCCCCTACTGGTCTGGCTGCATGACGCCTTACTGGGATTCGGCCGCGCGCGGCGTGATCGCTGGGCTTTCGGGCAATCACAGTCGTGGTGACATTTATCGTGCCCTGCTCGAGGGCGTTGCTCTCGAACAGGCCATGATGACCAACAAGGTGGCCGCAGCGACTTCACCGATCACACATTTCGCCG
>NZ_JBIIDX010000132.1:0-9831 GCF_044238155.1 Aestuariivirga sp.
TCTGATGCTTTTTAATTCGCAGCGGCAAGATATTCGAAAACTTTGTCATCAAACCAAGGCTAATCAATAGTCTCAAAAAATGAGGAGTTTCTCTCCGGTTATCATCATTATTGTCTTCAGCGGGCGTTTGCAGGAGCGAGAGGTATCATCGGCAGGCTCTCAGCATGACACTTGAGTGTTACCAGCGGAACAGACCAAATAATCGCGATGCAAGAGGAGCCATTTCTGCCTCGCGACACCACAGCAGTGGCCGAGCACCTCTGCCTAGATCATACGCGGGTCATCTAGGACAGATTGCAAGCTTTTATGCGGTCATCATCGTTGCTGTCACAGAAGTTGACGCTGTAGATCGTGCTGTTATTCATTAGTTGCCCTGGCTAGGCGGACTCACGAACAGGCTGTTCACAGAAACATGGAGAGTGTTCCTTGGATGCCTGGTAAACAATAAGACAACTGCTGATGCCGAAGGGCATTGACGCTATTCTCGTTACTATCACAGATCTGAGCGTTGCTCCCAAATAGCGGTATCCTAACTGTGTTGCCTTGAAGGGACTCTGCTCGGCATGATACAGGTCACAATATTGCGTTAGCACTGGAACTTCAGGAATGACCCGCCCAACGCAACGGTTTCGCTTCTTGGCAGTGAGGAGGCCGGATTTGCAGATGCAGTTGTCACTCTGAGTGTTACAAAACTTGATGTCAGCATCTTGACCACTGCCATGCAGTTGCTTGAGGGAGATCTTAGAGGCATGAGTGGCCCCGCCGCAGTGTTCATCGACCATTTCTGCGGCGGCGATGGTGGCTTCCATGGCGACGGTGGCGGCTATGGCGGTGGATTCGTAGCGGCCGACTCGAGTTGGGGTGGACTTCACGCGTGGCCCGGATGGGTTGGCTATTACGGCGGACCCTACGTCTATGGCTGATCCTATTACGCGCAGCATTACTGCGGATGCTTTTCTTATCCGCCCTGCTACTTACAGTCGCCGCCAGACTGCCGTGACAATCGTTACCTAGCGCGAAAGCTTCGCGGGATCGCTGACATCCGCTCCTATTTCAGAGAGATCCTGGTACCGATCACCAATTCGATGGTGCGGCCTTCCACCGGTCGCTCCTCCAAAAGCTGCAATCAATTCGTCATCGGCAGGCGCATCAGCGATCGAGAACTGCACAGTGAGATAGTGTGATCGGCGTCCAGTATCATGTTTATCCATCAGTGGAATCTGAATCTGGCTGTTGGCAGGCCCCCGTGTATTGGTGAAGCCCAGATAGGTCTTGGCCCCCAAGGCCTCGCGATAGAAATTACCGAAATGCAAGGTATGGATCAGGGCAGAAGCATGTTCCTGCTCACAGTCAAGACCCGCCATTGCCGCTTTGCCATAGGCCTCGATCTTGTCTGCACCACCTGCCATCGCAACGATGCGCTCTGTAAGAAGTTTGCCTAACAATGGTGCAAAAGCCTTGATCTCGGGCTTCAGGTCCTCGACATAACCCCGCCCAGCCCAGGGGTTCTTGACAACGGCTGCAACACCGAGCATGCGCAGAGGTGGCCGTGCTGCACGTTGGCCCTCAAAGTGGATTTCCTCTTCAAAATTGACAAGTTTTCTGATCTGCAGTTCCATCTGACTCTCCCTACTCGTCCGTCCCCGCTCTATCGACATGCCGAAGCAGATTGTCGTTGTCTTGACCAAGTTCCGGCGGCGCGGTCAGCGGCACGGCAGGTGTCTTGCTAAAATGTATGGGATTGGCAGCCACCCGCCATCCTGCCTTTCCAGGCTCGGCGTGCGGCAACTCGGCAATCATGCCGCGCGCAGTCACGTGAGGATCGCGAAAGATGTCTGCCGCATCGTTCACTGGACCAAACGGCAGCCGTCCACCAAGCAGATTGCCAAGCGTGGCCTTGCTATGACATCGGGTCCAGTCAGAGACGGTTGCATTGACATCCTGGGCATGTCTGCGCCGTCCGGTCTTGGTGGCCAGCCGCGGATCATTGAGCAGATCGTCGCGCTGCATGATGCGCGCCAGCTCTCGCCAGAAGGCATCATCAACGACACCAATCGAGACCCACCCGTCCGACGCCGGGAAAATGCCGAAAGGTGCTAGAAGTGGATGGCCATTGCCAGCGGGTTCGGCGATCTGGCCTTCCATATCGTAAAGATAGACAAGACGTTCACACAGACTCAGAATTGCGTCATACATGCCAATATCGACAAATTGACCCTGCCCGGTCCTTTCGGCGTGCCGAACGGCAGCAATGATCGCAAAAGACATCATCATGCCGGTGAAGATATCGCCGATACCGGGTCCGGTTTTCATCGGACTGCCAGGGCCTTGTCCCGTCATGCTCATGAGACCACCCATGGCCTGAGCAACCACATCATAGGATGGCCACTGCGCATAGGGACTCTCACCACTTCGAGGATCGCCAAAGCCACGAATAGCGGCGTAGACGAGAGCTGGGTTGTCTTCGAGCAAGGCCTCATAGCCAAGGCCCAGCCGCTCCATCACACCGGGACGGAAGTTCTCAACCAGCACATGCGCACTCTTCACCAGAGAGCGGATCTGCAGGCGCGCCTCGGTAGTCTTGAGATCAAGACAAATGCTCTGCTTGTTCCGATTGAGGCTGACGAAATAGCCAGCCCACATCTTGTCGTTGTCATCCGCGCGAAATGGGCCGTTGCTGCGGCTGGTATCACCCTCCGGACTTTCGATCTTGATCACTTCTGCACCATGATCGGCCAACATCATGGTGCAGTAGGGGCCTGACAGCATGCGGCTGAAATCCAGAACACGCAGCCCGGCAAGAATGCCCTTGCTCGCTTCAGCCATTGGGCTTCACCCGGTTAAGAAAGTCCACGAGCCTCGCATTGAACATATCTGGTGCTTCGGCGAGAGCCATATGACGCAAGCCAGGAAGAATGGCCAGCTCCGACTTAGGCAGTTCACTGGCAATTGCACGACTCATTTCAGGTGAGTTGCCATAGTCCTCATCACCAGTCATCACCAACGCCGGCACTTTGACCGGCGGCGAGGGTGCCACAAGCTCCGCGACGCCATCCGCCAGCACCTGATAGATGGGCCAGTACACTTCCTTGCGGTTGGCGAGAATCCAACTGCGTACACTGTCCATCAATGCCGGATTGGCGGCGCGGAAGCCGTCAGTGAACCAGCGGCCGAGCGCAGCCTCGACAGTTGCCGCCGGCCCCTCGGCTCTTGCCTGCTGGACACGCTTCAGAATCGCTTCCTGAGCTTGGGCGTCTCGCGCATGGGCGGAATGCAGAATGCCCAATGCCCAGAGCCGCTCGGGGTGATCCATTCCAAAGCGCCGAGCAATCATGCCACCCAGCGAGAAGCCAAGAACGGCAGCCTGTTCGATACCAAGATGATCGAGCAACTCGAGAAGCTGGCTTGAAAACACCGCAAGGCAAGGCTGCTGCGATGGCAGGCTGCTTTCCCCATGGCCGAGAAGATCATAGACAATGACCCGGAAGCCATCGGCCAAAGCGGGAATTTGCCATTGCCATGCGTGACGGTTAAGCCCCAAACCGTGCACGAGAACCACGCTAGCCTCGCCTTGACCCCAAATCTCGTAAACCGTGCCGTGTGGAGTCCGTTGCGGCATTTCAGGCCCGTTGCGGTTTATAGGCCACGACTTCGACCTCGACCCGCACGTCGACGAGAAGTTCACTCACGACTGCTGACCGTGCGGGAGGCTCGTGTGGAAAATACTCGCCATAAACCGCATTGAAACCTGGAAAATCTGCCCTGTCACGAAGCCAGACCATAGCCTTGACAACATCGCCCAAGCTGCATCCAGCCTCGGCAAGGGTCAGTTGGATGTCTTCCAGCACTGCGCGAGTCTGGTCCTCTACACTGCCACTGGTCATCACCTGACCATCCTTGAAAGGGACCTGTCCAGTCAGGAATACGAAGTCTCCAGCCCTGACCGCCCGCGACAAAGAAAGCTTGCGCCCGCCAATCAGCATGGGCCGACCAATCACTTGTTTGCCGGAAGCGTCGTTCATCATCTTAGCCTAGGCGGGCATCATTCAGCCAATATACGAGAATTCCGACAGACAGCGGCGAAATTATTGTATTGACGTTTCAGGGGTTGCGCCACTTTTTGGACAGACCGGGAGGAACGCCATATGGGTCAGCTGCAGCGATATCAGATGTACATCGATGGGCAGTGGGTAGACTCAGGCGATGGCCGTAGCTTCACCTCGCTCAACCCAGCCACAGGTGAGGACTGGGCTGAAATTCCTGAAGCAACTGCCACCGACGTTGAACGTGCAGTAGAGGCCGCGCATCGTGCTTTCACGGAAGGCGAATGGGCCAAGGCGCTGCCAACGGCTCGTGGCAAATATCTTCGCCGCCTCGCCGACCTACTGGCCCAAAAGTCAGAAGATCTCGGACGGATAGAGACCATTGATACCGGAAAGATGCTGAAGGAAACGCGCTGGCAGGCAAAATACATTGCCGAATTCTTCCATTTCTATGCCGGAGCAGCAGACAAGGTGATGGGCGCCACGCTGCCAATCGACAAACCCGACATGCTGGCTATGACGCTGCGTGAGCCACTGGGGGTGGTGGCGGCAGTGGTGCCGTGGAACTCACAGCTGTTTCTGGTTGCAGTCAAGATTGGCCCGGCACTGGCAGCGGGTAACACCGTAGTACTCAAGGCCTCAGAACATGCCTCTGCCCCCATGCTGGAATTTGCACGCCTAATGGAAGAAGCGGGCTTTCCGCCAGGCGTGTTCAATGTCGTTACCGGTCATGGTGACCCTTGCGGCAGAGTGTTGACATCTCATCCTCTGGTACAGCGGGTGAGCTTTACCGGCGGTCCGCAATCAGCCCGCCAAATCATCCGTAATTCCGCTGAGAATTTTGCGCAGGTTTCTCTCGAACTTGGCGGCAAGTCACCCTTCCTTGTCTTTGACGATGCAGATCTTGAAAGTGCAGTGAATGGCTCGATCGCCGGTATTTTTGGGGCTACTGGCCAGTCCTGTGTAGCGGGCTCAAGGCTCTATCTTCATGAGAAGGTGGCAGACCGTTTTCTCGATACGATGGTGACCCGTGCGCGCCAGATCCGCATTGGCGATCCACTTCTCGAGGAAACCCAGATGGGTCCACTGGCAACACAAGGTCAGCTGGCGCGCATCGAACGGGAAGTCGCCTTCGCACAAGAACAAGGCGGCCGCCTGCTGACTGGCGGACAACGTCCGGCTGGGTACAATAGCGGCTTCTTTTACGAGCCTACGATTGTCGAATGCCATGACCAGAAGATGCGGATCGTTGACACTGAACTGTTCGGACCCGTGCTGAGCGTTCTACGCTTCAAGGAGGAGGAACAGGTGATCCGCCTTGCTAATGATACGCGGCATGGTCTTGCGGCTGGTGTATTTACGCGTGACGGTGCTCGGGCGCTGCGTGTCACCAGGCAACTACGTGCCGGCATCGTATGGGTTAACACATATCGCGTAGTCTCGCCGATTGCCGAATTCGGTGGCTTCAAGGAGTCTGGGTATGGGCGGGAAAGCGGATTACAAGCGATCTATGACTACACCCGGCCCAAAACGGTATGGATCAACACCTCAGACCAGCCTATGGCAAATCCTTTCGTGATGCGATAGCAGTAACTTTACTGACCTGGTAGTGATCGTTCATTCCGGGTCACGTATAAAGTCCCCCGTCATGACCGGATGTAACCCCGCTGTCGCGATAAACACCGCGGCCAACAGCATGCCCCCTCAAATTGCGAACCGGAGATATGTCAGGGACGGATTACTCGTGGCGCGCACCAATCTAATCCACCTGCATCAACACATCGACCACGACACAGCATTGTTCACAGGCAAATAGCGGATTGATCTCGATCTCGATCACCCGGTTGGCGTCATCGGCGGCAAAGGTCGCGAGGCGCTCCAGCATGTCGAGCAGGGCGCCGCGATTGGCCGCTGGGGCGCCGCGATAGCCGTCGAGCAGGCGGCTGATCTTGAGCCGCTCCAGGGCGCGCGCCATGTCCTGCCGGGTGGCCGGCAACAGCAGCGTGACGGCATCGCCCAGGATTTCAACCAGCACGCCGCCGGCCGCGAGCGTCATGGCGAGGCCGAATTGCGGATCGCGGCGGATGCTGACCATGAGTTCCACAACCGGAGGCGCCGCCATGCGTTCGATGAGGAAGCAATCGGTGACGGCCGCCGGATCATGCGCGGTCACCGCCGCCGTCATGCGCGTGACCGCATCGGCCACCGCCTGCTGCGTGGTGAGGCCCAGCTTCACCGCACCCGCTTCGGTCTTGTGCGGCAGCCGGGCGCTGACCATTTTGAGCGCCACGGGGAACCCAAGCTCCGCCGCGGCGGCGGCTGCCTCAGCGCCAGTGGCGGTGCGGCCCACGGGAACCGTGATGCCGCGCGCCCGGAGCAGTGCCTTGGCGGCGGCTTCATCGAGGAGCCGTGGCTGATCCGTTGCGGTCATCGCGGCAGTAAGCGGCGGCGGCGGATGGGCGGCGATCTCCGCCCGGCGTTCGCCATGCCAGGCGGCGGCGGCCATCGCCATCATGCACTCCTCGATCCCCTGCATGGGGGCGACACCCTGTTCAACCAGGAAGCTGCGAGTCTCGGTGTCGAGATTTTCCGCGATGGTGCTGCACACCGCGGCGGCAAGCCCTTGCTGTTTCGCGGCGGCGATGAAGGAGAGCGTGTCATTGCGGTAATAAATCTTGCTCTCATCGAGCCCCGGGGCGGGGTAGTCCTGCACGATCACCGCGGCGTCATGGCCATCGGCGAACAGCGTGTCGAACACCGGCCGGGTCTTTTCCGGAATGCCCCAGATGGGCGTGGTATAGTCGAGCGGGTTGGAGACCGTGGCGGTGGCCGGAAGCTGGCTGCGCAGCTGTTCCGCCGCCGCGGCACTGGGCGGCGTGAAGCGGAGGCCCAGCCGCTCGGCATAATCCGCCAGCATGGTGGCGCCGCCGCCGGAACAGGTGAGGCCGGCAAGACGGCGTCCCGGTGGCACCCCCGCCACGCACAGGAACTTCACCGTTTCGAGCAGCTGTGCGGGGCTCGTCACGCGGATGATGCCCAGCCGGTCGAACAGCGCGTCATAGAGTTCGCCGGTGCCGGAGAGCGAACCGGTGTGGCTCACCGTCAGGCTGGCGCCCAGCCGCGAGGTGCCGGTCTTGAGCGCCACGATGGGCTTTCCCAGCTTGAGACTTTTCAGCGCCGCGCGTTCGAAGGCCTGCACGTCCTTCAGGCCTTCGATGTGAAGCCCGATCGCCGCCACCTCCGGCCGCTCGGCCAGCGCATCGACGAAGTCCTCAAGCCGCAGCACCGTCTGGTTTCCGGCGGAGACCATATAGGCGAAGGGCACGCTGCGCTGGCTCATGGTGAAGTCGGAGGAGAGCATGCCGCTCTGGGTGATGATGGCGGCGCCGCGCCCCGGGCAGGCGCCGCCATGCGCGAAGGGCCACAGCGCCACGCGGTCCACATAATTGATGAGGCCGTAGCAATTGGGCCCGATCAGCGCGAGATCGCCTGCCGCCGCGATGAGCCGCGCTTCCGCCGCCGCACCGTCCTCGCCGGTTTCGCCGAAGCCCGCCGTGTAGCAGACGACACCGCCCGCCCCCATGGCGGAAAGTTTCTCCAGCGTGCCGATGGCGGCCTCCCTCGGCACCGCGAGGAACACCGCGTCGGGCGGTTCGGGCAGGTCTTCGACGCTGGTGAAGCAGCGGTGGCCGCCGATCTGGCTGCGCTTGGGGTTCACCGGCCAGAACGGCCCCGTGAAGCCAATGCGGGCGCATTCAGTGGCCACCACCTCGGCGTCGCGGCCGCCGATCACCGCCACATGGCGGGGCTTCAGCAGCCGGGCCAGATTGGCGCGCCGCCGCGGCGTCATGCGCCGAGCGGCCGCAGGATGGCGCGCGAGATGATGTGGCGCTGGATTTCCGAGGTGCCATCCCAGATACGCTCGAGTCTCGCATCGCGCCACAGGCGCTGCACGGGCAATTCTTCCATGAGCCCCATGCCACCATAGATCTGCACGGTGCTGTCGGCCACGCGGTTGACCATCTCGGAGCAATAGAGCTTCACCATGGAGATATCGGCGTCGGTGAGCGTGCCGTCATTGGCGCGGCGGATCGCGTCTTCCACCAGCAGGTCAGCGGCGCGCAGCTCGGTGGCCATGTCGGCGAGCTTGAAGCCGGTTCCCTGGAACTTGCCGATGGCCTGGCCGAACTGCTTGCGGCTGGCGGCCCATTCGGCGGCAAGCCCCAGCAGCCGCTCCGCCTTGCCGCAGCAGGAGGCGCCGACGAAGATGCGGCCATAGGTGAGCCACTGGCCGGACATCTCAAGGCCGCGGCCTTCCTCGCCGAGAATCTGCCCAGGCCCGAGCCGGACATTGTCGAAGCTGAGCTGGAAGGTCTTGTAGCCGCGGTAGCTCACGCAATGCGTGCCTTCGCGGACATCGAAACCGGGGGTTCCGACATCGACAAAAAAAGCCGTGACCCGCTTACGGGACCCGCGCGGCGTTTCATCCACCCCCGTGGCGGCGAAGACGATGGCGAAATCCGGCATGACGGGGCCGGAGATGAAATGCTTGGAGCCGTTGAGGATCCAGTCAGCGCCGTCGCGGCGGGCGTTGGATTTCATGCCCATCACGTCGGAGCCGGCTTCAGGCTCCGTCAAGGCGAAGAGCTCGCGCTTCTCTCCCTTCACGCAGGGGTAAAGATAGCGCTCTTTCTGGTCGCCCTCGCAGGCGAGCAGCAGTTCGGTGGGCCGCGCCGCCCAGCTGTGCAGCGCATGGCTGGTCTTGCCGTATTCGCGCTCCATGATGGTTTTGGCTTCGAGGCTCAGGCCGCCGCCGCCCACCTCCTCCGGCAGGTTCGCGGCGTAGAGACCGGCCTGTTTGGCGCGCGCCTCGATCTGACGGCCGAGATCGAGCGGCACCTCGCCCAGCTTGTCCACCAGATCCTCATGCGGGGTCAGTTCCGCCTTCATGAAGGCCTGAACGGTTTCGAGCAGCAGGCGGTTTTCGTGGGAATTGACGAGACTCAACATGTCCTCCGGTGGTTCAGGCGGTTTCCCCGGCCTTGCGCCGCGTCAGCAGCGTGTGGGCGATGAGGGCAACCAGGGTGATGGCGATCAGCAGGACGGCGGCGGCGGCCACCGTCGGGTCGGTATTCTCGCGCATGCCGTTCCACAGCCGGCGCGGCAGGGTGAAGACGTCGAACTTGGAAATGAACAGCGCCACCACGATCTCGTCCCATGAGAGAATGAAGGCGAAGACCGCGCCGGCCAGAATGCCGGGCCGGATGACGGGCAGAATGACGCGGCGGATGGTGGTGGCGAGCGGCGCGCCGAGGCTGCGTGAGGCCTGTTCCAGCTTCAAATCGAAATTGGCGAGCGCGGCAGAGACGGTGATCACCACCATCGGGATGGCGAGAATGGTATGGGCCAGGATCAGCCCGGAATAGGAATCGATCAGCCCCAGCGGCACCCACCAGCGGTAGAAGGCCATGGCGGAAATGATCGGCGGCACCATGAGCGGCAGCAGCAGAAACGCGCGGATCGCTTCGGTGAAGCTACCTGATACCCGCCACAGGCCGATGGCGGCCAGCGTGCCCAGGAATGTGGCGAGCGCTGCCGAGCACAGCGCAATCACAAAGCTCTGCCCGAAGCTCGACAGCCATTCCGCGCTAGTGAAGAGATTGTGGAAGTGCTGCAGCGAGACGCCGTCCCAGGGCAGCGAGAGGTATGTCTTCGACGTCAGCGAAACCGGGATCGCCACCAGCGACGGCACGATCAGGATCATGAGGATGGTCCAGGCGGCGATGTG
>NZ_JBIIDX010000014.1:0-31278 GCF_044238155.1 Aestuariivirga sp.
GGTGACGAGATAAGCCGGCTGCTTCACCCAGAACACCGGCTCGACCCCGAGCAGAACATCCCGGACCGTCCCGCCACCTATCCCCGTTACACTGCCGAGAAGGGCAAAGCCAACTATATCCATTTCCTTCCGTGACGCGACCAGGCATCCAGTGACGGCGAATACGCACAGGCCAAACCAATCAAGGATTAGGATAAGTTGTTGCAGCATGAGCCCGGTTTAGCATGACGTTTATCGGCCACCGGATCGCGCAGCTTTACACTCCGGTGTTGGTCGCAGGCTACAGCCGTTCAAAGCCGCCTGCGTCCCAGAATTCGCTGCCCACCTGATGATGGCCGGTGAAGAAGCCGTCGGGATCATATTTGTTCTTGATCTCAAGCAACCGGCCATAGTTTTCGCCCCATGCGGATTTTTGCCAGTCCGGCTCATGGTAGCTCATCTCGGAGGAGTAGGAGCCCGCTTCCGGCGCGATCCTGCGGAACTCCGCGAAAGCCGTGGAGATGTTCTGGGCATCCGTGCGGCCGGCGCTGTATTCGGGGTCTTCACCCTTGATGCCGGGGAACTTCCCGATCTGTCCGCCCGCAATGATGACCAGCGCGAAGGCGTCAATGGCGGATGGATGAACAGCAGTCTTTCGCGCCTCTTCGCGCCGCGCTTGCGTGGCACCGCCCAGCCCCTTGTTGAAGTGCAGTGTCGTTACGTAACGGCGCGAGGCATTCACCAAGGCGTCGGTCAGGGCGGTGGCGCCACTCTCTTCCAGCAGGCGTTGCGGCAGCCACAGGCTTTCATAACCCGTCAGGAAAATGCCGACTTCCGAGGTGTTGCCGTTCCACCAGAACCGTCCCGTTTCCTTGCCGCTGCGAATATCGATCCGGATGGTTTCGGGATAGTGGGCCTTGCGGTGTTCAAAATCCCACCAGTGCCTGGCTGGGGTGACGATGAAGCGCAGGGGATCGGCCACCGCATAGTCGGCCTTCCGCTCCGCCACCCAAGCCAGGAATGGCTGCCACACAGCCGCCGCCTGCTTTTCGTCCAGGCCCTGAAAGCTCATCTGGATGCTCAGCACGTTATCAGATGTAAATGACGCTTGCTCTCCCCAGGTTGGGTTTATGAGGTTCTCGCGCGCGAAACCGAGGAACTTTGCCGTAAGTGTACGGAAGGTATCCTCGTCGCGCGCCTTGATGCCATGCACCATGAAGCCGAGCAAGGCAGGCAGTTCATGGGTTGCGAGTGTGACCCGTGTCGTGATGCCCCAGCCCGCGCCGCCGCCCTTGATCGCCCAGAACAGATCGGGATTCTGGCATTCATTGACGACCCGAATCTGCCCGTCAGCCGTGACGATCTCGGCTTCCAGCAGGCTTGCGCAGGTCATGCCGCCGTATTTGGAGTAGCTGCCGAAACCGCCTGTCTGGAGGTGGCCGCCCACGCCGACCGATGTACAGCCGCCGCCCTGGACGTAGCGGCCATGCTGGCGGATCACGAAATCGTAGAGGGACACGAACTTCTCGCCCGAGGCCACGCTGACGGCCGGATGCGGGGCAATCTTGCCTCCACAGCCCTGCGGCACGAAACCGTCATGTATCGTCAGGCCCTTGAGATCGCGCGTCCAGATCATCAGGCTGTCCGGCGCATTCGACTGGCCGAGGTAGCTGTGGGCGCCGCCCTTCACCACCAGGCGCAACGCGTGCTCATGGGCGAATGTGATGGCCTTGGAAATGTCCTGCGCTGATCGAGGAATGACAACATGCGCGCTGGGCTGCGCCACCCAGCCATCGAGCCAGCCCGCCGACTGGGTTCCCCCCGAAAAATCCTGGATGAGGAAGGGATTCTGCAATTCGGCTCTGGCGGCATCATCAAGGGCGTCGCCATGCTGCGCCATGATGACATCAACGGGGCGTACACAGTCTTCCAGTGTGCCCTCAAGACTGTCAGCCAGCGCCTTCCACTGCTCCGGCTTGGGCCATGCTGCATCCGACGGCCGCACCCGCTTCATAAGGTCGGCGCGGGCCTGGCTGGAGGATCGAATGTTCGAGAACCCGACCGAAGCTGCGGAGAGTAGCGCCGAGGCCCCCGCCTTCAAGGCATTCCTGCGCTTCATGGCCTTTTCCCTATATCTGACAAAACGTAACTATCCGTTAGGAAAGCGCGTTTGACAATAGCGGTCCTTCCCTCGCCCGGCGTTGCGGTCACGGCGCCGGGGTGTTCCTCGTGGCGCAGCGGCACTCCTTCTGGATCGAGTTCGCATCACCGTTGGGAAAGGCGCTGCTGCCGCTGGCGTGGCGCTATGTCTCAAAGAGGATGCCCCCGGAGGACGAAGCGGCGTGGTGCGAGGCCGAGAGGCGGGGGCAGGGGGATGAGAGGTTGAGGGAGCAGCGGCTTAAGAGGAGAAAAAAGTCTTGAGCCGCCTACGGCAGACCGTGGCCCGAAAAATTCCGATGCGCCGGAAGTCGGGCGGCGCGTCTGTACATCCGAGATCGCTCTCCGTCCGAGCCGATAAGATCGGCTGATGGGGGTGAACTAAGCACCGAAAGTGACAGCAACATGACGCCATCGCCGCCGCCACCGGTAGCAAGTCACCTCGGTAACGCCGATCTGCCGGACCGCCTCGGCGATCGCGACCCCTTGCGAAACAAGGACATCGACCTGCCGCAGCTTGGCGACGATCTCTTCAGGCGTGTGCTTCTTCCTTGGCATGTTCTGATCCTCCTTGATGCCATAAGACATACCTCAAGTCGGACCACTTCACTGGGGGCGGATCATTTAAGGCAGGGATAGCTCGAAAATGGTGGTAGGGCAGCGCAAGCATAAAGGCTTCGGCCGACTATGTTACCCCAAATGTTACCCCAAATTTCGAGCGCACCCTTTAGTAACAACTAAGTTGTGTTTAAAACATTGAAATAACTGGTGCCGGCTACAGGACTCGAACCTGTGACCCCCTGATTACAAATCAGGTGCTCTACCAACTGAGCTAAGCCGGCACGGCAGGCTCAGATAGTCCGGTTTGGGTGCGCAGGCAACAAGGCAAATGTCATCGCTTCGATGCACCGTCTTGGGTTTACCAGACGACGTTTTTGCCTAGATGATGCGCAGATTGGGTTAGATGGGACTCGGGCGACGCTCAAGCCACTGGGAAATGGCCTCTATGCCAAGGGCCAAGATCACGATCCCGGCCATGGCACCGGCCTGATCTGCCGTTTCCCGCGTCGAGACTAGCTGCCACACGGTAATTGCGAGGGCGGCACAACACAGGATCGTGCCTAGTGCCGGGACAAGGCGGTGCGCACCTGTGACGGACGCGAGCCGGAAGGCGGCGGCATTTACGGCAGCAAACACGATGAGGAACCCGCCGCTCGTGGCTGCTGACATAGCCTCGATCGACACGACGTTGACCGCCAAGATCGCCAGGATGCCGACGATGATCAGGCTTCGGAGGCCCCGCCTCTTTAGGTCGCGGTGCAGGGCGGAGGGAAGTTCTTTCATGTCTTGCAGTTCCGGTGGCAGTCGTGCTGCGCCGAAATAATCGGCTGTGATCGCTGACGCAGAGGCCAGTACAGCGCTGATGGCCATTATGATAAAGCCGGTCTGGCCAAGAAAGCTTGCAGCTGCAGCGGAGATGCCAAAGGATTTCGCGCCAATTAGTTCGGCCAGAGGCAGGTGGCCGAGGCCAACGACAAAAGCCAGACAATAGATAACAATCGCAATGAGTACGGACCCCATGAAGGCGACCGGGAGCGCCCGCCGTGGATTTTTGACGTCGCCCGAAGCGTTGGCGATGAGTTCAAAGCCCTCGTAAGCAAGGAAGCCGATCATGCCGCTGGCGATGATGGCGATGGGTGGGGCCCACGCTTCCGGTGCCAGCCGGCCCAGGTCGAGGCCCGGAGATGTCAGGCCGATCAGGATGAACAGGCCTAGGGTCAGCAGTTTACCGGTATTTAGGGTACCTTCCAGTCTCCCCATGAGACCCGTTCCGAAAAAATTGACTAGACCCAGCAGAATGAGTGCAGCCGAGGACAGCACATGGGTAGCAGCGGCGCGCAGCGCCTCGGGGAGAAATGGTACGATGTAACCGGCCAGTGCTGAGGCGTAGACAGCCATGATCGCAACATAGCTGAAGATCAGCAGCACATTCACAGTTGCCGCAAAAAAGCCCCGACCAAAACCTTGCGATATGAAGGCGACTGTTCCTCCTGGGCCAGGAAAGCGCAGCGTTAAACCGACATAAGACCAGGCTGTGAGCAGTGCGAGAATGCCGCCGAGCAGAAAGGCTAGAGGCGTTCCACCCCCGGCGCCGGCAGCGGTGAGTCCGAATGTGGCAAAGAATCCGCCACCAACAATTCCCCCAACGCCGATCGAAAGGGCGCCGAGTGCTCCAATTGTTTCTTTTCGAGGTGCCACGACCAACTCCCTTTTCGATGTTGCCAGCTACCATGCACAGCATAAATCACACCAGAGCAGCATTCATCACTCGAGAGTTGAGCATTGTGAGGGCGCATCGACAATTTGAACAGGCTGCTTCATTCCGCAAACACACGAGTATATTGTACAGACGCCCAATAGGAGATTGAATCAATCATGACATCACACTCTGCCCGCAGAGATATTCTAAAGATCGGCGTCGCTGTTGCATTCGTCACCGCAATAAGCCGTCAGAATGCGTTCGCTGCGGGCGAGCAGGACGCGAAGGACATGGTTGGCAGGGCCATAAAGCTGTTCGACGAACGGGCAGAGGCAGCATTTGCGATCTTTAATCAGGGCAAGGCCGGGGGTTACTTTGCCGAAGATTTCTACATCGTGGTCCAGAGCGTGGGGGCTGATGAAAAGGTGGTGGCCGATGCTTCCGATCCATCTCTGGTAGGGACGCCTCTGGCCGAGATCGTAGATGTGACGGGAGATAAGTTCGCGGTTCGCATGAGTGCTGATGCGACCGAGCAGGGGGGCTGGTTCCATTACCAGTGGATGGATCCGGCGGTTGGTAAAGTAAGGAAGAAGAAGGCCTGGGCCGTGCGCCACAAGGGCTTCATATTCATCTGTGGCATCTACGAGTGACGCGCATCAGCGCCTGAGCGCATAGAGCGCGACTGCACAGGCATTTGACACGTTCAGACTACGGATCGGTCCGTCGAAGGAAAGCTTGACGAGGCTGTCACAACTCTCACGGGTCAGCTGTCGTAATCCCTTTCCTTCAGCGCCAAGCACAATGGCGACTGGCGCAGTGTGATCAGCCTCGGAAATATCAAGAACTGCATCGCTGTCGAGGCCCAGAACACGAAAGCCGCATTCCTTGAGTTCGGCCATTGCGCGGGCGAGGTTAGTGACCTTTACGAAAGGTACGTGTTCATAGGCTCCGGACGCTGATTTGAACAACACTGCCGTAGCCTCTGGACTATGGCGTGACGTTGCGACCAGTGCCGTAACGTTGAACGCGGCACAGCTTCTCAGGATGGCGCCTACGTTATGCGGATCTGTGACCTGATCGAGCAGAACGACTGTTCCGGACTTGTCAATTTGGTCAAGCCGTGGCTGATCCAGCGGACTTGCCTCCATGAGCAGCCCCTGATGCACAGCCTCTGGGCCCAATCGGCGGTCGAGGACATTGGGATGAACAATCTCTGGCACAACGCCTCGAACTGCGATTTCGGTTGCAAGACGGTCAGCGGCATTTCTGCTGGCCTTGAGCGAGTAGATCCTGCGCCGGGGGTTTTTCAAGGCTTCGGCCACCGGGTGAACGCCGTAGATGATGTCATTCTGGTCAGGCATGGGTTGGACGCTATAGCCCAAGACGGAAATGAAGTGGGAGGAAAGTTTGAAGTCATGTCCCGCTTTGGCATGATTGCCGGAAACCCTGGTCCGGTCTAGAAGGCAGATCAAACGACTGCTGGGGCCCCATGTTCAAGAAAATCCTGATCGCCAACCGCGGTGAGATTGCCTGCCGTGTCATCAAAACTGCTCGCAAGATGGGTATTGGCACGGTCGCCATTTATTCCGATGCGGATGCGCGTGCGCTGCATGTCGAGATGGCAGACGAGGCAATTCATATTGGCCCGCCGCCTGCCGCGCAATCCTATCTGGATATCGCCAGGATCGTCGAAGCCTGCCGCACGACCGGCGCCGAGGCTGTACACCCCGGTTATGGCTTCCTGTCGGAGCGCTCTGCCTTCCCGCGCGCTCTTGCCGAGGCGGGAATTACGTTCATCGGGCCAAATGCGGCTGCGATCGATGCCATGGGAGACAAGATCGAGTCCAAGAAGGCTGCTGCTGCTGCCAGAGTTTCGACTGTGCCGGGTTACATGGGCGTCATCGAGAACGCCGAAGAGGCGGTGAAGATCGCTGCTGAAATTGGCTACCCGGTCATCATCAAGGCCTCGGCTGGTGGAGGTGGCAAGGGTATGCGCATTGCCTATTCGGAGGCTGAAGTAAGAGAGGGTTTTGTCCGAGCGCGATCGGAGGCGAAGTCGTCATTTGGCGATGACCGCGTGTTTGTTGAGAAGTTCATCGTAAATCCGCGCCATATCGAGATTCAGGTGCTGGGCGATAAGCATGGAAATGTGATTTATCTCGGTGAGCGTGAATGTTCGATTCAGCGCCGCAATCAGAAAGTCGTTGAAGAAGCGCCCTCTCCACTTCTTGATGAAAAGACAAGAAAGGCCATGGGCGAGCAGGCTGTGGCGCTTGCAGAGGCTGTGAATTACGATTCCGCTGGAACGGTTGAGTTCGTTGCCGGCCAGGACCGATCCTTCTTCTTCCTTGAGATGAACACGCGTTTGCAGGTCGAGCATCCCGTCACTGAATTGGTCACCGGAGTCGATCTTGTCGAGCAAATGATCCGGATTGCGGCGGGGGAGCCTCTGGGAATTCGTCAGAAGGATGTAACCCTCAAGGGGTGGGCGATCGAGAGCCGGATCTATGCGGAGGATCCCTATCGAAACTTCCTGCCCTCAACAGGAAGGCTGGTGAGATATCGTCCGCCTGCTGAACTTTCGGCAAACGGCATCAGCATCAGAAATGACACTGGCGTCTATGAAGGTGGGGAGATTTCGATCTTCTACGACCCGATGATTGCCAAGTTGTGCACGCATGCCCCCAGTCGGTCAGCGGCGATCACGGCAATGGCGGGTGCGCTTGACGCCTTCTTCATTGAAGGTATCCAGCATAACGTTCCGTTCCTGTCGGCCATCATGGAGAATCCGCGCTGGCAATCGGGCGCCCTGTCGACTGGCTTCATCGGGGAAGAGTTTCCGGGGGGCTTTACCGGCGAAGGGGCAAACCCGGAGGTCATTGCGGTGCTTGCTGAGGTGGCCACTGTGCTTGACCATATCGAAAATCGTCGTAAGCGTCAGATCAACGGCCAGATGAACGGGAATGGCGTTAAGTTTGCCACGCAGCGAGTTGTGAAGCTGGGAGCAGACTGGTTTCCTGTTGTCATATCTCAAGCGATTGACGTGTTGGCGAACGATTGTGGCTGGACGCCTGGCAACTTGATATTCTCCGCTGACATGGGCAAGGGTGTTATAACGGTTCAGGTCAGGCGCATTTCGAATGGTTATCGCCTGACTCATCGTGGCGTTGTACGTGACGCGCAGGTCTACACGGCGCGCGAGGCCGCGTTGGCCAGGCTGATGCCGGAAAAACAGGCTGCCGATACGTCGAAGGCCTTGCTCTGTCCAATGCCAGGACTTGTGATTTCCGTTCCGGTGGAAGTTGGCCAGGAAGTGAAAGCTGGCGAGCCTCTGGCAATCGTGGAAGCCATGAAGATGGAAAACATCCTCCGTGCCGAGCGCGACGTGACGATCAAGTCCATCAATGCCAGGAATGGCGACAGTCTTCAGGTTGATGCGGTGATCATGGAGTTTGTTTGAGCGGTCAATGTGTCAGTTTCCGCTGAGCCCCTCCTTGTCCATGGCTGATCGTACGGCGGGGCGGCCAGCAATGCGGTCCATGTAGGCAACGATCTGGGCATAAGGCGATAGATCGAGTTTAACCCACTTCGCCCAACCCAGGACGGTAAATGCATAGGCATCTGCAACGGAATAGCGATCGCCGAGAAGGTATGGTTTCTTGATCAATTCGGCGTTCAGCCAGGCGAGACGGCGGTTCACGCGGTCAATGATCGCCTTTTTGCCATCCTCAGGCATGGATGTGTTGAACAAGCCGCCAATCCCCTTGTGCAGTTCTGATGCGATGAAGTTCAGTGTCTCCATGGCCCGATAGCGCTCCATCGAGCCGAAACGCGGCAGCAGGCTGGCATCCTTGGCCCTGTCTGCTAGATATTGCAGGATGATCGAGACCTCCGTCAGGACTTCTCCTTTTGCTATCTCCAAGGTAGGCACGTAGCCCTTGCTGTTGATCGCCGTGAAATCGGATCCAGTCTGAGTTGTCTTGGCGTTAAGGTCGACCCTTTCCAATTCGTAGGGCTCATTGAGCTCGTTTAATACGATATGCGGGGCGAGCGAGCAGGCGCCGGGCGAGTAGAAGAGCTTCATGTGGCATGGTCCTTGACTTCGATGAGGTTGGCACTGATCTACCATGCGTTTACGTTTTTTCCAGCCCTGGCCGATGGACATGAGCTGGTTTTGGATTGATAACCGAGCGGGTTGGGAAGGATATGGTGATGCGCCATTTGATCGGTCTTGGATGCCTATTGCTTGCGCTGATAGCTGCGACAGCAGGTGCTCGTGCGGACTTTATCAAGAACTACGAAGAGTGGCGCCGGCTCGGGCCAGAGGGTCAGGCAGCCTATGCGATGGCAATTTATGATGTCATGACGGTCTTCGTCGATGACAATGAATTTGTTGCGGCTAGGGCCATGGGCTTGCGGGCTTGTGGCGTGTCGCTTCAGCTCAAGGGGTCGATGGTCGCGCAGACAATCAACAAGTTCTATGCCGATCACCCCAAGGCACGGGTGGCAACGCCATATGTCGCCTTCAACAGTTATCTCGAGCGTGGCGCCTGCAGTCCGTTTATCAATGAGGCCCGCAAAGAGATGGGACTGCCTCCGCTGAAGGCACCGCCCCTGCCAGCTGCCGAACAATAAGGGGTGATCAGCGCTCCCTTCCGAATACACGGTTGAAGTTCGCGCGAAGTGCCGCGTCTACAGCCTCCAGATTGGTCTTGAGTCCAAGATCGGCAAGACTGGTGACACCGTGGTCCCGGATGCCGCAGGGAACGATGCCGCTGAAATGTGATAGGTCGGGCGCAACGTTGATCGCGATGCCATGGAAACTTACCCAGCGCCGGATCCTGATGCCGATGGCGGCGATCTTGTCCTCCCGATTGCCGCGCTTGACCCAGACGCCGACCCGGTCTTCTCTGCGCTCACCCTTGATGCCGAATTCACCGAGCGTGGCGATGACCCAGCTTTCAAGACCTGCGACGTAGGCGCGCACGTCTTCGCCGCGCGTGCGGAGGTCGAGCATCACATAGGCAACACGCTGGCCCGGGCCGTGGTAGGTATACTGCCCGCCTCTACCTGTCCGAAATACTGGAAAACGGCCCGGCTCGACCAGGTCGGTGTCCTGAGCAGATGTTCCAGCGGTATAGAGTGGGGGATGCTCAAGCAGCCACACACGTTCCGCTTCGGTTCCCCGGGAAATGGCATCGACATGGGCGTCCATCTTGGCAGCGGCCTGAGGGTAGGGTGTGAGGCCGGGGCTCATCTCCCAAGTCACTGAGACCGATGAAGATAGACCCAGCGCTATGTCGTCGCGATCTGCCATAAGTCGACTTTTCTCAAGTCCATTGGGGTGTTGCAAGCCCTGCGCCGGTTTGACTTGCCTTTCCGCTGTTTGAGGGCTATAGCCCCGCCGTCAAATGCAACTCACACGCGGGGGCAGGCTTTGGCGCATGAGGTGAAAACCTCCACATAGCGCCAGATCCATCCGGTGCCGGCTGATCCCGGTCACTTTCCCTGCGGCGGATCAACCGGAAAAGGAAACGATCTCATGGCTTTGCCAGAATTTACCATGCGTCAGCTTCTCGAGGCTGGCGTGCACTTCGGCCACCAGACCCACCGCTGGAATCCGAAAATGCGCAGCTATATTTACGGAAGCCGCAACGGCATTCATATCATTGACCTGTCGCAGACCGTTCCGTTGCTTCACCAGGCCCTCGTAGCCGTCTCGGATGCCGTCGCCAAGGGCGGCCGCGTTCTTTTTGTCGGTACAAAGAGGTCAGCGTCTGAGCAGGTGGCGGATGCGGCCAAGCGGTCGGCGCAATACTATGTCAACTCGCGTTGGCTGGGCGGGACCCTGACCAACTGGAAGACGATTTCCCACTCCATCAAGACGCTTCGTCAGGTTGATGAGACCCTGTCGAAGGAAAACTCAGGCCTTACCAAGCGCGAATTGCTCGAACTGACCCGCACGAAGGAAAAGCTCGACAAGGCGCTGGGTGGCATCAAGGACATGGGTGGCACACCCGATATCGTCTTCGTGATCGACACCAACAAGGAACAGATCGCTATCAAAGAAGCCAACCGGCTTGGTATTCCCGTTGTTGCGGTGATTGACACCAATTCCGATCCCGCCGGCGTTACCCATCCGATTCCGGGCAACGATGATGCTGGCCGCGCCGTGGCTCTATACTGCGATCTGATTGCCCGTGCCTGTATTGAAGGAATTTCTGTCGCGCAGTCTGGGTCAGGCGTGGATATTGGCGCTTCTGAGAACCCGGTGGCTGAGAGCGTTCCTGCTGCCTGATCCTCGCCCCAATCTGAATGTCAATCGGCAGGTCGGTCGGGCGTGATGTGCGCAGACTGGCTCTGATCAAATCGAAAGAGGTAGAACATGGCCGAGATCACGGCTGGAATGGTCAAGGACCTGCGCGAGAAGACCGGCGTGGGCATGATGGACTGCAAGGCGGCTCTCGCTGCCACCAACGGTGATATGGAAGCTGCAGTGGACTGGCTTCGGGCCAAGGGCCTCGCCAAGGCTGCAAAGAAATCGACCCGTGTTGCGGCGGAGGGTCTGGTCGCAGTGGCCGTGGATGGGACTACAGGCGCCGTTGTCGAAGTCAATTCCGAGACGGATTTCGTGGCGCGCAATGACAAGTTTCAGGCGATGGTCGCGGATGTTTCCAGGTTGGCTCTCAAGGCTGGCGGGGATACGGAAAAACTGAAGACGATGAAAATGCCCGGAAGCGCACATGCTGTCGCCGAGCAGGTCGCCGAGCTGGTGGCAGCGATTGGCGAAAACATGACGGTGCGGCGCACCGCTGCTCTATCGGTCAAGGATGGCGTGATCGCGTCATATGTCCATAATCAGATCGCTCCAGGCGCGGGCAAGATCGGCGTTCTTGTGGCGCTTGAATCGACAGGCAACAAGTCGTCGCTCGCTGAATTCGGCAGGTTGCTTGCCATGCATGTCGCCGCGACCAACCCTGTCGCCTTGACGCTTGATCAGGTTCCCAAGGATGTGCTCGCTCGCGAGAGCGCCATCCTCGAGGAAAAGAATGCTGGCAAACCAGCCAACGTGCTTGAGAAGATCGTGGCCTCGGGTCTCAAGACCTTTGCCAAGGAAAACTGTCTGCTCGAGCAGGCCTATGTTCATGATGGCAGCAAGACCGTGACGCAGGCTATTGCAGAGGCGGCCAAGTCTGCCGGCGCGGAGGTCAAGCTGACTGGCTACGTTCGCATGCAACTGGGCGAGGGCATCGAGAAAAAGGAAGATGACTTTGCCGCAGAAGTGGCCAAAATGTCCGGAAACCAGTAGGGCATCAAGGGCAGAACCTACTTTTGAGAGGGCCCCCAGGCGGGGCCCTTTTGGTTGTTCGGCCGCAGAGCATGACGAATCGATGCTTCCGGCCTAAAGTCGGATGAATTCATGGGGTTCCGGCATGGCAGCCAAGACGTACAAACGCATTCTGCTTAAGCTCTCTGGCGAAGTGCTGATGGGCGACCAATCCTATGGCATTGATCTCGAGACTGTCGGCCGCCTCGCGGATGAAGTGCTGGCCTGTGCCGCCACCGGTGTTCAGATTGCCCTCGTTATCGGGGGTGGAAACATTTTTCGCGGTGTCGCCGGTGCCGCGAAAGGCATGGACCGGGTCGCAGCCGACCATATGGGCATCATGGCAACAGTCATGAATGCGCTCGCGATGCAGGGGGTCCTGATCCGCAAGGGCATGGATGCGCGCGTGCTGTCCGCCATTGCCATGCCCACAGTTTGTGAGACCTATTCTCGGGCCAAGGGCATCTATCACCTTGAAGCGGGCCGGGTGATCATCTGCGCGGCAGGCACGGGTCTTCCTTTTTTTACGACAGACACTGGCGCGGCGCTGCGCGCTGCCGAGCTTGGCTGCGACGCCCTTTTCAAGGGTACAAGCGTCGATGGCGTCTATTCCGCCGACCCAAAGACTGACCCCACGGCCCGCCGCTATGATCATATCACCTTCAATGAAATCCTGACGCGTGATCTCAGGATCATGGACCCTGCGGCGATCGCTCTTGCGCGCGATAACGGGATTCCGGTAGTTGTCTTCTCCATCCGAAAGCCCGGAGCCGTGGTCGATGTGGTCAGCGGCAGGGGGCGGTTTACGACCGTAACGAAGGATTGATGCGATGGCCCAACCCCAGCCTTTCAATGCCCAGGATCTCAAGCGCCGTATGCATGGCGCGGTCGAAGCTCTGAAACACGATTTTGGTGGCCTGCGTACGGGCCGGGCATCGGCAAGTCTGCTCGAGCCAATTCAAGTCGATGCCTATGGCGCCAACATGCCCTTGACGCAGGTTGGATCTATTTCGGTTCCGGAGCCCCGCATGCTGCAGATCAACGTATGGGATCGTGGACTCGTCGTTGCTGTCGAAAAGGCGATCCGGACCTCGAGTCTTGGACTCAACCCGCAGACGGAGGGTCAGGTGATCAGGCTTCGCATGCCGGATCTGACGCAGGAACGGCGCAAGGAACTGGTCAAAGTGGCTCACCAATATGCCGAGAAGGCGCGGGTTGCGGTACGCAATGTGCGGCGTGATGGCATGGATCACCTCAAGCAGCTTGAGAAGGCCCACCTGATGAGCGAGGACGATCACAAGAAAAAGGCCGATGACGTCCAAAAAATGACGGATGATACCATCAAGGAGATTGAGCAGGCGCTCAAGACCAAAGAACAAGAAATCATGCAGGTCTGAGGCGCACTTTTCTGCAATGGCAACCGAGTTACAAAGCAGGTGCGAGCCTCACCACGTCGCCATCATAATGGATGGAAATGGACGATGGGCCGCGATGCGTGGCCAGCCTCGTTCCGCAGGTCACCGTCAGGGTGTAGAGGCTCTGCGCCGCACGGTGAGGGCCGCCGCCGAGCTCGGTATTGGCGTATTGACACTTTATTCCTTCAGCACAGAGAACTGGAGCCGTCCGGCGGCTGAGGTTCGCTTTTTGCTTGATCTGCTTCGTCGTTTCATTCGCACTGATGTTGCTGAGCTTCACAAGTCCAACATTCGCATCATGGTGATCGGCGATCGCGACGGTCTGGAGCCATCCTTGCGTAAATTGTTCGAAGAGGCCGAGGCTCTTACCCGGGAGAACTCGGCGCTCAAGCTGGTTATCGCCTTCAATTATGGTGGACGTCAGGAAATTACACGTGCAGTCAGGGCTTTGGCACAGAAGGTTGCGCGGGGCGAAATTCTGCCCGCTGACATCACCCCTGATGTGATTGGAAATCACTTGGATACTGGGGGGCTTCCCGAGCCTGATCTGTTGATCCGAACCGGGGGCGAGCAACGCCTGTCCAACTACTTGCTTTGGCAGTGCGCCTACACGGAATTCGTGTTCATGCCCGATTACTGGCCGGACTTCGATGCTGACCGTTTGCGTCAGGCAGTCGCAGACTATCGCATGCGCGACCGGCGGTTCGGTGGGCTTACGGCACAGTCAGCGTGATGGGCGCTCCACCGCCAGCGGATACGCGATGGGAGGATCTGGGCGTTCGCGCATTGTCGGCAGCGGTTCTGATTCCCGCAGTGCTGGCAGACGTCTGGGTCGGCGGGATCTGGTTTCATCTTTTCATTGCGCTGATCGCCGTGCTCATGGCCCAGGAATGGGTCAACATTGTTCACCGCGCAGATCCGCTGCAGTTTGCCCTTCATGCTGCAGGAGCGATGTGTGGGGCCTTGTTGCCACTCGATATCGGCTTGGGGGGAGGACTGCTGACAATTGGCGCGCTTGCCATCATATCGGCAGTGCTGGCGAGGGTCCGGCATCCCCACGGCAGCATTTGGCGCTATTGTGGCGTGGTCTATGTGGCGGTGCCAGCCATTGCGCTTGTTTTGCTCAGAGAGGACCCGAACTACGGGATTGCCGCGATCATATTTGTTATGGTCATGGTTTGGGCGGCGGACACTTTTGCCTATTTCTTTGGGCGGATACTGGGGGGGCCGAAGCTGGCGCCTCGCATCAGCCCCAAGAAGACCTGGGCCGGCTTGGGGGGCGCAGTGGTTGGCAGTGCGATTGCAGCACTGGGCATAGGCCTCACGCTTGGGCTGCCATCGATGACGTGGCTGGTCGGAGTTGCTGCAACTTTGGCGTTGGTGGAGCAGGGCGGGGACCTCTTCAAGTCTGCCATGAAACGTCATTATGGCGTCAAGGACTCAGGCAACCTCATTCCCGGCCACGGTGGAATCATCGACAGGGTTGATGGGCTTGTGGCGGTTGCGACGGCAGGTGCCATAATTGGTGCCTGGCGGGCGGATTGGGGGCACGCCGGGGCGGGATTACTGCTGTGGTGAACATCCTGCGCCGAAATCTTGCCGCATTGCTCGCGTGGTGTGCCTTCCGGGGCGCTTGGTTACGTGGCTGATTTGGCTCCCTAAAGGGGCTGGAAAGAGAAATATGGACATCCTGAACTTCTTGCATCTTCCGATGAGTACGGTGGTGTTCTACGCGATCCCATTCCTCGTGGCTTTGACGGTCATCGTGTTCATCCACGAGCTTGGTCATTTCCTGGTCGCACGCTGGTGTGGTGTGGACGTGGAGTCGTTTTCGATCGGTTTCGGCCGTGAGATTTTCGGTTGGCACGACCGCAATGGAACGCGCTGGAAAGTCTCCTGGATACCACTGGGCGGCTATGTGAAGTTCCGCGGCGACGCAAATGCCGCAAGTCTGCCGAGCGCTGAAGCACTGGAGAAGGCCAGGCAAGATCCGGGCAATTTTCACGGAAAGCCGGTCTGGCAACGCGCTGCCGTCGTCGCGGCGGGGCCGATTGCGAATTTTCTCCTTGCGATCGCAATCTTCGCAACGCTCTTCATGTCGGTTGGCGTGCCCGTGATCGAACCTCGGGTCGATGAGGTGCTGCAGGGGAGCGCCGCAGAACGAGCCGGGATCCGCAAGGGCGATGTGATCGTGTCGATCGACGGCAGTGCGATCGCTGACTTTAGCGCTCTGCAGCAGGCAGTAATGAACAGGGCTGGTGAGGAGCTGACCGTTGTCATTGATCGCAGCGGTGAGATGATCAGTCTGCCAATCGTTCCTGACTTGCGTGAGGAAGCTGATAACTTCGGAGGCAAGTTCCGAATCGGTGTGCTGGGTGTGCGCAACAATCCGGAGGGGCCAGTTCGTTATGAGGTGCTGGGGCCTGCCGAGGCCTTGGAGCGAAGTGTTGTGCGCACATGGTTTGTGATCGATACAACCTTTAGTTATATCAGAAAGCTTGTGTCTGGGCGGGAAAGCGCAGATCAACTCGGCGGACCGATCTCGATTGCCAAGGCGGCTGGGGATGCTGCGTCGCTCGGGACATTCCAGTTTGTCTCGGTTATCGCGTTTTTGTCGATCAGTATCGGCCTGCTTAACCTTTTCCCAATTCCTATGCTGGATGGTGGACATCTGGTTTACTACGCGATCGAGGCGGTCCGTGGCAGGCCAATAGGGGAAAACGCTCAGGAGTGGGGTTTCCGGATCGGGTTCTCGCTGGTCATCATGCTCATGGTGGTTGGCACATGGAACGATGTTGTGCGGGTTGCCACCGTATGGTTTGGGGGCTGACCTGCGTGGGGAAGTTTTGTTTGCAAAGGGCGGATAGGGGGGTAAAACCCAAGCCGCGGTGGAATCGTCGTGGGCTCACGACCGTGGAAGTAGCGAATTGATGCGTTATCGGTTAGTATTAGTTCTTGTTGTGGCTCTGCTCATGAGTTTGGCCGGGCCGGTGGCGGTTCCGTCTGCTGTGCTTTCGATTGCACAAGCTGCTACCGTTACGTCAATCATCGTAGAGGGTAACCAGCGGGTCGAACGCGACACCGTATTGGCGTATGTTCAGGTGGCGCCAGGCGAAGGCGTTGACGCTGACAAGATTGACGCTTCGGTTAAGGCATTGTTCCAGACGGGCCTTTTCTCCGACGTCCGGATCAACCTCAACGGCAGTACGCTGGTGATCAAGGTTGAAGAAAACCCGATGATCAATCAGGTCAACTTCGAGGGCAACAAGGAAGTCAAGGACTCGGACCTCGCCAAGGAAGTGGAGTTGCGCGAACGTATGATGTTCACGCGTGCCAAGGTACTGAGTGACGTCAACCGCATAATTGGCGTCTATCGTCGCTCTGGCTACTACTCTGTCAAGGTTTCACCCAAAATCATTCGGCTGCCGCAGAACCGTGTTGATCTTGTATTCGAGATCCAGGAAGGCGATGAAACCAAGGTCCGCCGCATTGAATTTGTCGGCAACAAGGCTTTCAGCTCGAACTCCCTGAAGGGAGTTGTTGGAACCCAGGAGTATTCCTGGTGGAGGTTCTTCAACCGCAACGACAATTACGATCCCGATCGGGTCGAATACGACAAGGAGCTCCTGAGGCGTTACTACCTGCGGAATGGGTTTGCCGACGTCCGGGTGGTTTCTGCCGATGCGGTTCTGGCGCCAGACGGCTCTGGTTTTACCTTAACCTACACGATCGAGGAGGGGCCTCGTTACAAGGTTGCCGACGTGGCCGTGAACATTGGTGACGCTCCGCTTGAAACTGATCGGTTGGTCAAGCAGGTCAGAACTGGTGTTGGCGACTACTTCAATTCAGCCAAAGTCGACAAGACGGTGGAGAGCTTGACGCTCGAAGCCTCCCGCCAGGGTTTTGTCTTTGCGCGTGTCAATCCTGATATCCAGCGCAATCCTGGTGGAGACACGCTCAACATAACCTACAATATCGTCGAAGGTCCGCGCACCTACATTGAGCGCATCGACATCATAGGCAATTTCCGTACGGAAGATAAGGTCATTCGCCGCGAACTTCTGCTATATGAAGGCGACGCATTCAACCGCGTGATGATCGAGCGTGCCAGGCGGCGCCTCACGGCTCTTGATTTCTTCGAAAAGGTTGATTTCCGGGACGAACAGGGCTCTGCGCCTGATCGCGTGGTCCTCACGGTCGACGTGCGGGAAAAGTCAACGGGCTCTGTCAATTTTTCGATCGGTTACTCGACATCGGAATATGTAGTTGGCTCGATCGCCCTCGAAGAGCGCAACTTCATGGGCAAGGGTTATGATGTGAAGCTGAATACGACTGGCAGCTGGTACCGTCAGAACGTGACCTTCAGTTTTACCAACCCCTACTTCATGGACCTGCCGGTCTCTGCAGGATTCGATATCTTCGCGACCAATGCCAACAACCAGGATGAGTCGAACTACAATAGTCAGCAGTTGGGCTTTGCGCTCCGCTCTGGGTTTCGTCTTGACCAGAACAGTGGCATCAGCTTGAAATATGGTCTGACCTGGCGTGACGTTGACAATGTGAACGAATATGATGCAGCGCCAGCTGTCATCGACGCTCAGGGGCAATCGCTGAAGTCGTTTGTGGGTGCCACCTACACTTGGGACAATCTGGACAATCCCATGCTGCCCACCAATGGTTTCCGCGGACAGTTGGTGGCAGAGGTCGCAGGACTTGGCGGAGATGTCCACTACGGCAGCCTTGAGGCGCATGCCTGGTATTTCATCCCCATTTATGAAGAGTCGGTTGTCTTGAAACTGGAGGGCAACGCTGGTCAGATGGTTCCCTTTGCTGGCGACGACGTACCTCTGCAGGATCGCTTCTTCAAGGGCGCGGATACCTTTCGTGGATTTGATCCCGCCGGAGTTGGTCCGCGTCAGGTTGGCAATGATGGCGAAACGGATGCGATCGGCGGCACAACCTATGCAATTGGAACAGTTGAGTTGAGTTTCCCGCTGGGATTGCCTGAGGAATGGGGGATTGGTGGTTCCTTGTTCAGCGATTTCGGTACGGTGTTCGGTTCCGAGACAGACTCTGAGGCGATGGGAACCGGTCAGTGTATTTATGATCCGGTGAAGGATTGCACCGTCTTTGATACAGCTGATCTGCGCGCATCAGTTGGTGCGGGCATCATCTGGCAGTCGCCTTTCGGTCCGTTGCGCGCAGAACTGGCTTACCCATTGCTCAAGACTGACTATGACAAGACTCAATACTTCCGCTTCTCGGTGGGTACGCGCTTCTAGCGAGCGGGCAAGGGCACTATTGAATGGTGGGGCTTTGCCGGTGCCCCCTGTGATCGGGGGAGGTTGCCAACATGACTGATGAGACGGGCCGGGCCTCACTGATGACCGCAGATATCGCGCGCATCATGAAACTGCTCCCACACCGCTATCCCTTCCTGCTGATTGACCGCATGTATGACATGAACGGTGAGGAAAGTGGTGTCGCCGTCAAGAATGTCACGATCAACGAACCGTTCTTTCAGGGCCATTTCCCCGGCCGGCCGGTCATGCCGGGTGTGCTTCTGGTCGAGGCTATGGCACAGGCCGCGGGCGCCCTTGTCCTCAACCACCTCGGTGACGAGCATGCTGGCAAACTTGTATTTTTCATGTCGATTGACAAGGCCCGATTCCGCAAGCCGGTCGTGCCTGGTGATACCGTCCACTTCCACGTCAAGCTGTCCAACAAGCGCCCACCAGTGTGGAAATACTGGGCCGAGGCTCATGTCGATGGCAAGAAGGTTGCCGAAGCCGAGATCGGTGCGATGCTCATGAACGAGCGGGGAAGCTAGGGCTTTGCAATCCTTCTGCTTCAGAGGCCGCGCTGGATGATCGGCACGTAGTCGCGGCGTGGTGATCCCGTATAGAGCTGGCGCGGACGGCCGATCTTCTGGCCGGGATCCTCGATCATTTCCTTCCACTGCGAAATCCAACCAACCGTACGGGCCAGTGCGAACAGAACTGTGAACATCGATGTGGGGAAGCCCAGCGCCCGCAGAATGATGCCGGAGTAGAAGTCCACATTGGGATAAAGCTTGCGCTCGATGAAATATTGATCCGAGAGCGCTGCCTTCTCCAGTTCGCGAGCAACCTCAAGCAGCGGGTCGTTCGCTATGCCGAGTTCGCCGAGCACCTCATGCGCAGTTTTCTGCATGATCTTGGCGCGCGGGTCGTAGTTCTTGTAGACGCGATGGCCGAAACCCATGAGCCGGATGTGTGACGTCTTGTCCTTTACTTTCGATATGAAGCCCGGAACATTGGAAGGGTCGCCAATCTGTTTCAGCATTTCGAGGGCAGCCTCGTTTGCACCGCCATGAGCGGGTCCCCATAGGCAGGCAATGCCGGCTGCAACGCAGGCGAAGGGATTGGCGCCTGAAGAACCGGCCAGACGCACCGTGGAGGTCGAGGCGTTTTGCTCGTGATCCGCATGGAGAATGAAGATACGGTCCATGGCGCGGGCCAGGACGGGGTTGACCACATATTCCTCACAGGGCACGGCAAAGCACATGCGCAGGAAGTTTCCGGCATAGGTGAGGCTGTTGTGCGGATAAACGAAAGGTTGCCCGATATGGTACTTGAATGCCATGGCCGCAATCGTCGGAAGCTTCGCGATCATGCGGTGGCAGGCAATTTCGCGCTGGCGTGGGTCGTTGATGTCAGTCGAGTCATGATAGAAGGCTGACATCGCTCCCACCACGGCCACCATTACCGCCATGGGATGAGCGTCGCGGCGGAAACCCTGGAAGAAGCGGGTCATCTGCTCATGCACCATGGTGTGATAGGTGATGTGCTTCTGAAACTCCTTCCGTTCGGCAGGTGTCGGCAGTTCGCCGTAATAGAGCAGATAGCAAGTTTCCAGGAAGTCGCCGTGTTCGGCCAGTTGTTCAATGGGGTAGCCGCGATAGAGCAACACACCCTCGTCGCCATCGATATAGGTGATCTTTGACTCGCAGGCAGCAGTTGAGGTGAAGCCGGGGTCGAAGGTGAACGCACCGGTCTGCGCGTAGAGCTTGCCGATATCGACGACGTCTGGGCCGATCGTTCCAGTGCGGACTGGCATATCCACCGTCATGCTGTTGACTGTAAGGACCGCCTTCTTGGGATCGTCAGCCATGAGTGGCTCCTGTTCTGTCCATTGATTGCCAATGGACTATTGCATCGCACAATAAGCAGGTCAATATCACTGACCTGTTTTGAATGTGCGCGCGTTCTTTAGCCAGTTGTATCCTAGATTTGCTTTAGCTTGCCTGATCGCGAATGCGGGCGAGAGCCTCGTGGCGGCCCAACACCTCGAGGACATCGAAGATGCCAGGTGAGGTACTTGTGCCGGTCAGCGCGGCGCGGAGCGGTTGGGCCAATTTTCCCAGCTTGAGCCCCTGGGTTTCGGCATGGGCCTTAACCGCGGTCTCTATTGCGGGAGCAGTCCAGTCCTCAACGGTGTCGAGTACCGTCAGCATGCCGCGCAGCGCCATGCCACCACCGTCAGCGATGATCTGCCGGGCCTTGTCATCCATCAGCAGGGGGCGCTCAGCAAACAGGAATTTGGCGCCTGTCATGAGTTCCACCAGCGTCTTTGCGCGCTCCTTCAGTCCGCCCATGGCACGCAGCAGTTTTGCCATCATAGCCTCGTCGATCTGGTTCCGCAGGGCGGCGCCACCGTCGGCATGGGGCAGGAAGTCGATGAACTGGGCCAGCAGCCGGTCGTCCGGTGTTTGGCGAATGTAGTGACCGTTCAGGTTTTCGAGCTTGGCGAAGTCAAAGCGCGCCGCCGACTTTCCAATCGACTCGAGGTTGAACCACTCAACAAGTTGATCTGTCGAGAAAATTTCATCATCGCCATGGCTCCAGCCCAGTCTGGCGAGATAATTGCGCATGGCCTCGGGAAGGTAGCCCATTGCGCGATAGGCCTCCACGCCGAGCGCCCCATGTCGTTTCGAGAGCTTGGCGCCGTCCGGACCGTGGATCAGAGGAATGTGTGACATGTGTGGAAGCCGCCAGCCCATCGCGCGGTAGATCTGGATCTGCCGCGCGGCATTGGTGAGATGATCAACCCCCCGGATGATATGGGTGACACCCATGTCATGGTCGTCGACCACCACGGAGAGATTGTAGGTCGGGTTGCCGTCAGATCGGAGGATGATGAGGTCGTCGAGGTCTTTGTTGGGAATGACCACGCGGCCCTGCACCGCGTCTTCGATGGTCGTTTCGCCCTCCTGTGGCGCCTTGAACCGGATGACGGGCTTGACCCCGGCCGGGGCCTCAGCCGGGTCGCGATCCCGCCATGTGCCATCATACCGGATCGGCCGCTTCTCGGCTTCCGCCTTTGCGCGCATGGCCTCGAGTTCTGCGGGTGAGCAGAAACAGCGATAGGCCTTGCCCTGGGCCAGCAGTTCCTCTGCGACCTGGCGATGGCGGTCTGCGCGGCCATATTGCGACACGGGTTCCCCTGCCCAGTCGAGACCAAGCCACGTAAGACCCTCGATGATTGCGTCGATGGCGGAGGCCGTCGAGCGTTCCCGGTCGGTGTCCTCTATGCGCAGCAGCATCTTGCCGCCGGTGTGGCGCGCATAGGCCCAATTGAACAGTGCCGTCCGTGCTCCGCCGATGTGAAGATAGCCCGTGGGCGAGGGCGCAAAGCGTGTGACGACTGGCGATGACATGGCGCCGTTCTCCATATTGACTGACGTAGGGGAAGCTGATTGCTTAAAGGTCGCCGCCGCATAGCACAGGCGGCTGCTGCCTGTAAGGGGACTACCATGTTCTCCGCTGTCATGGACCCTGCCGGTGCCGGTCAAAACGCGACTGCGGCCCGGCGTTGCTGGGCCCTCTTGGGGCTGCTCGCATCGGAACAGGAAGGTCGCGGTTTCCTGTGGCATGTCCCCGCGCTGGCTCTCGGTATCGGAGCCTATTTTGCCCTTCCGTTCGAACCCGGTCTGCCGGTTGCGGCGCTGGCTGCAATCTTGGGTTTGTTGTGCCTTTGGCGCCTCGGTAACTCAGCGATTGCCATGCTTTCGGGAATGGTCCTTCTGGGATTTGCGCTCGCTCGCATCGAAGCCGCTCAATATGGTGCGCCGCTTCTGGCGTCGGTGACTGGCGAGGTCACCGTCACGGGCGAGGTCGTGGCCATCGATCAAAGTGCCCGAGATCGGCAAGTCATGATTCTTGATGTGGTGTCAATCGAGGGGGTGGCGGAACGCGACCATCCGGCCCGCTTGCGGCTCAGCGTTCCGGGAGCCGCGGTGCCTCCCGAAGCGAAGACGGCTGGAGCACAGCTGCGTCTGAAGGCCCGTCTTGCTCCGTTGCCGTCGCCGGCGGCGCCTGGTGGCTTCGATTTTGGTCGTAGCCTTTACTTCAATGGCATTGGCGGCACCGGGCGCATCACGTCGGAGATATCGGTTCTCGCAACCCGTTCGGACTGGTCTCAGCGCTTTGGAGACTGGCTGGCACGTCTGCGAACCACCATCGGTAACCGTATACATCAGGTATTGCCCGATCCCTCTGCATCTTTTGCCAATGCGCTTATCACGGGCGAACGCGGCAGCATTCCCCCAGAAGTCAACCGCAGCCTGATGGTATCGGGCCTCTATCACATCCTGTCGATCTCCGGGCTGCACATGTGGCTGGTGGCGGGAGGTGTTTTCTGGGCGGTACGGGCAACTCTCGCGCTCTCTCCATATCTGGCGCTTGGCTATCCGATCCGGAAATGGGCTGCGGCAGCAGCAATGGCCATGGCCTTTTTCTACTTGCTGCTTGCAGAGTCGGGTGTGGCCACAACACGGGCCTTCATCATGGTGGCTGTAGTCTTCTTTGCCGTGATGGTTGATCGCCCCGCTCTGTCGATGCGTAACCTGGCGCTTGCAGGGCTCTGCGTTCTGCTCGTTCAGCCACATGCAGCTGTCTCCGCGAGTTTCCAGATGTCGTTTCTTGCAGTTATGGGGCTCATCGCCTTTTATGAGGTCTGGAGCCGCCATCGTGCCGGGCGACCGGCAAGCGAGAGCCGCGGCAACTGGGTCGTTCGCGCGCTGAACATGGCCATGGTGGCCTTCGCTGTCAGCGTGCTTACCGCCTTCATCGCCGGAGTGTGCTCGACAATCCCTGCTGCCTATCACTTTGGCCGGATTTCACCCTACAGCGTTCTGGCCAATGGCCTCGCCATACCCGTTGTCGGGTGCCTCGTCATGCCAGCCGCTGTCATTTCGGTGCTCATGATGCCGTTGGGGCTCGAGTGGCTTTCCCTAACCCTCATGGGACATGGGCTTGATGCCGTTGTGATGATATCTGATGCGGTGGCCCGCCTGCCAGGCGCTGATGCAGTGGTGCAGAGACCGCCGGCCGTGGCGACGCTCATGCTTGGGGCGGGTTTGATCATGCTGTGCCTCCTTGCGGGGCCAGCAAGAGTTGCAGGGCTTGCGGTGATGGGGTTCGGACTTGGCGTGGCGCTGATGCCCCCGGCCGGGCCGGACCTGCTTGTCGAAGCAACCGGCCGTAATGTCGCCCTTCGGAACAGCTCTGGTCTTCTCGTGCCGGCTCATGCTCGACGGGGCCGTTTTGCCGTTGATGCGTGGCTGCAGGAAAATGGCGAGGAGGTCCGACTGGCGGAGGCGGCCCGCCGCCCGGGCTGGTCGTGCAGGGACAAAGTGTGTGAGGCCAAGGTCAAGGGCAGGCGCGTTGTCTATGTGAGCGAGTGGGAGGTTCCGCCGCCAGGCTGCGCAGATGCCGACATTCTGATCGTGGACTTTCCTCTCCGTGGCTCGTGCAGCGCCGCATCGCTCCGCATCGACCGTTTCGACTTATGGCGGTTCGGCGCCCATGCCATCTGGCTGGAAGACTCCGAGGTGCTCATCCGCACGTCAAGGGGCGAACAGGGAGACCGCCCCTGGACCGTCCTGCCCAGGCCAAGGGTCCGGTCAGCGGGCTTAAGAGGTGATTGACCTGCGTAGCCAACGGGGGCAAGAGGCTGGTCATGACGAACACACCAGAACCGCTCACCATGGGCATCATTCGCAGAGAGATCGATCGCATCGATGAAGGTCTCGTCAAGTTGCTGGCTGAGCGACAGCGCTGGGTAGAAAAGGCAGTTGCCGTGAAAACCCGCGACCGCCTGCCGGCGCGGGACGACGCCCGCGTCCGGCAAGTGATCGATCATGTCCGCGTGCTGGCCCGAGCCCACAATGTCGACCCGGCTCTGGTCGAGGCCATGTGGACTGAAATGATAGAATGGTTCATCGCCTACGAGGAGCGATCGATGTAAAGCCCCGCCTTGTCGGCGGGCATCACGACCCCATGGAAGGCCAGATGCAGTTTCCCAATTTGTTTTCGCCGTTTCGCCTGAAGTCCACGGAGATTCGCAATCGTATCTTCTCGACCGGGCATGACACCTATCTTCCCGAAGCTGGTTTGCCATCCGATGCCTTGATTGCCTACCAGCGCGCCAGGGCGCGGGGCGGTGCGGGTCTGATCGTCATTCAGGTTGTGGGCGTACACGAGACGGCGCGCTACACGGAGGCGCTCCTGATGGGAACCTCTGACGCCTGCATCAAGCCCTTTGCCCGACTGGTCGATGCCATCCATGCGGAAGGGTCCAAGGTCTTCATTCAGCTGTTTCATCCGGGTCGCGAATTGCTTGGCAGGCCTGACGGGGTTGTGCAGCCTGCCTTTGCGCCATCCCATTCTCCCTCGGAACGATTCAAGGTGATACCGCGGGAAATGCCGATCACCATGATTTGCGAGATTCTGGAAGGGTTCGGCGCGGTGGCGCGGCGCATGGCTGAGGCCGGCGCGGACGGCGTCGAGATTGTCGCAAGCCATGGCTATCTGCCGGCCCAGTTCATGAACCCGAGAGTCAACCGCCGTGCGGATGAGTATGGCGGCAGTTTGGATAACAGGCTGCGCTTCACCCGTCAGGCCATTGCTGCAATCCGGGCGGTCGTGCCGCAAGAGTTCGTCGTCGGCATGCGGATGTCAGGCGATGAGCATGATGAGGATGGGCTCGTTGAGGATGACTCACTCGCGATCGCACGCGCTCTTGCGCCGGAGCTTGATTATCTCAATGTGATCGCCGGAACGTCTGCGACAGCATCGGGCGCGGCACATATCGTTCCTTCCATGGCCAATGCCCACGGCTATGTGGCGCCATTCGCCCAGAAGGTGAAGCAGGCGACAGGGACTGCAGTTTTCGTGGCGGGGCGGATCAATCAGCCTCAGATTGCTGAACAGGTGCTGGCGTCCGGTGCTGCCGACATGTGTGGCATGACGCGCGCCTTGATCGCTGATCCCGAGATGCCCATCAAGGCGAGGGCGGGACGGCTGGATGACATTCGGGCCTGCATCGGATGTAACCAGGCCTGCATTGGCCACTTCCAGCTGGGTCTCTCGATTTCCTGCATTCAGCATCCGGAAACCGGTCGTGAACTGGCTTACGAGCGCAAGCCTCCAGCAGCCCAGCGCTTACGCATCATGGTGGTTGGCGGCGGGCCTGCTGGGTTGAAGGCCGCTGCCGTTGCGGCCGAGCGTGGCCATGATGTTCAGTTGCACGAAAGATCTTCGTTAACGGGGGGGCAGGCACGGCTTGCTCAACTCTTGCCCACCCGCTCGGAATTCGGCGGCATTATTACCAATCTCACGGCCGAGGCAGAGCGCCATGGAGCAGTTATCCGGCGCAACAGCGAGGTAACACGTGCCGTTCTCGCCAGTGAGCGGCCGGATGCCGTCATCCTGGCGACGGGCTCGAAGCCACAGCTGCCGCCCTTCAGTGGCGAAGCGAGGCAACTCGTCCATGCCGTTGACGTGCTTTCCGGTGCCGCAGGTACCGGGCAGCGGGTCGTGGTCTATGACTGGATGGGCGATTGGCTGGGCGCCGGCATTGCCGAAAAACTCGCCATCGAGGGCGCACATGTACGGCTCGCAGTTAACCATCACTGCGTGGCCGCGAGTATCCAGACCTACATTCGATTTGAGACGGTCGCCCGCCTGCACCGTCTTGGGGTGGAGGTTCACCCATGGCTTCGGCTTTATGGGGCAGATGACCGAACAGCCTATTTCGTGCACACGCCCTCTCGTGAGGCAGTTGTGTTGGAGGACGTCGACACGATCGTCCTTAATGTACCCAATCTGCAGGAGGATGGCCTGGCCTCTGATCTGGCCGAGCTCGGCATCCCGTGTCACCTGGCCGGGGATGCGCTGAGCCCTCGAACCGCGGAAGAGGCGGTTTACGAGGGAATGCAGGCCGGGCTTGCCGTCTAGCGGCCTGCGCTGTTGCTCCGATGCAACAGCCTCAGGATTTGTTTGCTGGAACAATTTCGCCTGAATCTCAACCTTTTATCCGCCCAAATTCATTTCTATCGATGCCGGAGTTTTGGCCGGTTCGGATGAAAATCAGTCATATGTTCGGGAAACAGCGTCAGGAAACGGTCACCAGTCAGGCGACGTGCAGGACGCAGGCAAGCTGAAGAGCATGAGGGTGGCAGTGTTTGTGGTTGGTGGCTGGCGGGTGGCATGTGCGTGTGCCGCCATCGCTTTGTCGTCTCCTGCCTGGGCCACCGATGAATCGTCATCCTGGCCCTTGGCTGGTTTCCACTCCTACCTGCCTGCTGCGCCCGAACTGAAGCTTCCCGAAATCTCCATTCCCTTCTGGACTGACGATCTCAAGAAGGCCAAGCGCGCCTACAAGAATGGCAATTATGAGCGTGCCGTGGACCTGTTTCGCAGCGAGTCCGACGATGGCAACATCGTTGCCGACTGGTACCTCGGAAACATGTACCGCCAGGGGCTTGGCGTACCGCGGGACGATGCCATGGCTTACAGCTATTATTCCCGGGTTGCCGAGGCTTATGACCCCGACGAGGGCAACCAGAATCGCCTGCGCATCTCGGTCGACGCCATGGTGCGGATTGCCGACTACAAGCGGACCGGCGCAGTCAATGCCGGCATTCAGCCGAACCCGAACGCAGCCGCAGAGACCTATCTCAGGATCGCCACCACCTATGGGCACCCCGCTGCTCAATATGCGCTGGGGATCATGAACATTCGGGGTGAAGGCATGAAGCGCAACCCTCAGCAGGGTCTGAAATGGCTGATGGCAGCCGCGCGCAAGCGCTATGCGCCGGCAGAGGCCTATCTTGGTGAACTTTATTGGGATGGCCAGATTGTGCGCCGTGACCGTACCCGCGCCATGATGTGGTACATTCTGGCGCGCGAGTCGGCGAAGCCGGAGGAAAACCCGGAGATCTTCGACCGTGCCCTTCAGTTCGAGACCAATGTCGGAGATGATGAGCGGATCGAAGCTGAAGCCAGAGCCAAGGTATGGGACGATCAGTATCCGGTCGATCGCAAGAAGCAAATGTCGAGCGATTAGAGCCTGGGCCGGCTCGGCCGTGACAGGACAAAGGCAGACACCCCCGCCATCACCAATCCTGCCGAAATGATCGCCCAGCCCGGGGCAGGCGTCGCGAGCATCAGATAGCCGAACATGGCGCTCATCATGACGATCGCGAAAAACTTGGCTGCCGGGGGAATCACCCCATGCTGCTCCCAGTCGCGGATGTAGGGTCCAGCCAGACGATGATTGCGGATTTTCTCGGCCAATTCGGGAGACGAGCGCGAGAAAGCCCAGACTGCGACCAGCAAGAATGGCGTGGTTGGAAACAGCGGCATGATGATGCCGATGATGCCGAGGCCGACGCACAGCCAGCCTGTTCCCACCAGCAGGGGGCGGCGGAGGGCCTTCATGTAAGATTTAGGCCCGGTCTTGCGGTTGACGTCCGCTTCATGTCTAGTGCCGCTCCTCATGACCACACCACCTGAACAGGGCCCCCAACTGGCCCAGGCCAATGTCGAAATCAAGGCGCCCTCTGCGTTCTGGGGCAGATTGCGCGCGTACTTCTTCACGGGTCTGGTCATCACGGCGCCCATCGCCATCACAGTTTGGGCAACCTACTGGTTTGTCACCCTGTTTGATGCCTGGGTGAAGCCTCTGCTGCCTCTCAGCTACAATCCTGACACCTACCTGCCAATCAGGGTACCGGGGCTTGGCCTTGTGGTTGCCCTGCTGGCCATCACGGCGATCGGCTTCATGGCTGCAAATCTTGCCGGTCGCACCATGATCGCCATCTGGGACAAGACGCTCTATGCGATGCCGGTGGTGCGGTCGATCTACAAGGGGTCGAAACAGCTATTCGAGACCCTGTTCTCGCAGAAGGGCGCGTCGTTCCGCAATGTCTGCCTCGTCGAGTGGCCACGTCGCGGGACCTGGTCTTTGGCTTTCGTCTCGCGGGAGGTTGATGGCGGGTTGATCGGTCTTGAGCCTGGGCGGCCGATGTATGCGATCTATGTTTCGACCACTCCGAATCCCACCTCCGGCTATATGTTCTTTGCCGATGTTGCAGACGTCAGGATCCTCGACATGAGTGTCGAGGATGGCTTGAAACTGGTCATCTCCATGGGCCTTGTGTTTCCTGATCGTCTGCCCTCAGCGGCGCTCGTCGTGGCTAGCCCGCCGCCAGAAGCCTGACCGCCTCGTCCCGCTCGAAAAGATAAAGCAGCACGCGCAAGGCCTCGCCCCGCGGAGATATCAGTTTAGGATCGCGGCCAAGGATCAGCTGAGCATCGTCGCGTGCGGCTGCCAGCAAATCGCCGTCTGTTGCAAGATCCGCCATGCGGAAAAGCGGCAGGCCGGACTGCCTTGCCCCCAGCATCTCGCCTGCGCCGCGCAGCCGCAGGTCTTCTTCCGCGATGCGAAACCCATCCTCCGTCTCCCGCATGATGCTGAGTCGCGCCTTTGCCGTCTCGCCCAGCGGCTCGTCGTAGAGGAGCAGGCAGGATGACTTGCCATGACCGCGACCAACCCGTCCCCGCAGCTGATGCAGTTGTGCCAGGCCGAAGCGCTCGGCGTTCTCGATCACCATCGCGGTGGCTTCTGGAACGTCAACGCCAACCTCGATGACCGTGGTGGCCACCAGGAGCGACAGCGTTCCGTCCTTGAACGCTGCCATTACCTTGTCCTTTTCCGGTCCCTTCATGCGGCCATGCACCAGTCCGACGCGACCCTTGAATTGAGCTTGGAGTGCTTCAAACCGGTCCTCGGCTGCCGCAAGGTCTACGGCCTCGCTTTCTGCCACCAGCGGGCAAACCCAATAGGCCCTGCTGCCTTGGGCAAGGGCGCGGTCAAGCCCGGCCACCACCTCGTCCAGTCGTGACATTGGCATGACACGGGTATCGATGGGCTGGCGCCCCGCTGGCTTTTCTGTGAGTCGCGAGACATCCATGTCGCCATAGACCGTGAGAGCCAGGGTTCGCGGAATGGGGGTGGCCGTCATGACGAGGAGATTTCCCGCCCCGCCTGCCTTGGCCTGTAGCTGCAGCCGTTGGTGCACCCCAAACCTGTGCTGTTCGTCGATCACCACCAGTCCCAGATCATGGAAAGCGACATCATCCTGAAACAGGGCGTGAGTACCAATCACGATCTGGGTTTCACCGCTCGCCACGCGCGCGAGGATTTCCTGTCTGAGCTTGCCCTTCTCGCGGCCGGTTAGCAGTTCGGCACGAATTCCTGCCGCTTCGCACAGGCCTGCCAGTGTCGCCTGATGCTGGCGCGCGAGGATCTCGGTTGGAGCCATCAGCGCACCCTGCGCGCCACCTTCAACGGCCGTGACAAGGGCCAGCAGCGCAACCACCGTCTTGCCCGCACCAACATCGCCCTGAAGGAGACGGATCATGCGGTGGTCAGCCGCCATGTCTCGCAGGATATCTTCTACAGCTTCAGCCTGAGAAGTGGTGAGGCTGTAGGGCAGGGCGCCAATGATCCTCGCGCGTAGACTGCCGGTTCCACTGAGTTGGCGGCCCGCGGCCCGTTTCATGCTGATCCGGACCAGCGACAGCGCCAATTGATTGGCCAGCAGTTCGTCGTAGGCGAGGCGGCGGCGGGCCGGCGCCGCCGGTCCGATGGCGGCTGGCTCGGCAGGGTTGTGCAGGGATCGCAGCGCCTCGCAGAAGCCAGGCCATGCATTGCGCTGACGGAAGGCAGCATCCTGCCACTCTGGCAGTTCTGGCAATTTCTCAAGTGCCTGTCGGATCGTCTTGACCAGGATCTTGCCTGACAGCCCTTCGGTCAGCGGATAGACTGGCTCGATGAGCGGCAGAGATTGGAATTCCTCGGCCGACACGATGTAGTCCGGATGGGCGATCTGCGCTTCGTCGTTGAACCAGTCGATCGTGCCGGAGACAAAGCGGGTCTCGCCCTCCGGCAGTTGGCGGCGGATCGAGTCAGCATAGGAATGGAAAAACACGAGGGTGAGCACGCCTGTGCCATCTGAAACTTCAACCCGATAGGGCACCCGGCGGTTTCCAGGCGGGGGCGGACGGTGGCGCATGACGCGCGCCTCGACGGTAACCACGCCACTGGTCGGCAGCATGGCAATCCGGGGACGAAAGCGCCGGTCCACGGCGCCAGATGGCAGATGGAAGAGCAGGTCGATGACACGCGTCGTCTCGCCCGGTGCTGCATGGGCAGGCCGCAGAAACGCGGCGAGCAGCTTGTCAAGCTTGCTGCCAATGCCCTTGAGGCTCGCCGCGCCGGCGAACAAGGGGTTGAGAAGCGTAGGGCGCATACATCATTTTCGGCTGGAACAGGTTGCAGCGCAAGAGTGGTTGAGGCTAGACACGCTTCGCATGAACAGCCTTTCCCCCGACGACGACAGCATCCGGCGCAAGCGCCTCCTGTGGCGTGCAACTCATCGTGGCATCAAGGAGATGGATCTCGTGCTCGGGGGCTTCGTGTCGAGCAACATCGGCAGTTTCAGTGCTGCCGAATTGACTGATCTCGAGCGCATCATGGATATTCCGGACCAGGAGATGCTGGCCTGGGCGACACGGCAAATGGAGGTTCCCGCAGGGCATGCCTCGCCGCTCCTCGCCCGCATTCTTGCCCTCGAACATGATTGACATCGCACCGCTTCGGCCGCTGTTGGCCAAACCAGGCTGTACCACCCTTTCCGGAGTTCCTGAGGGATTGGACGCCATGCTCCTGCCTGCCCTCGCAGAGTTGGCGGACAAGCGAATTGTGGTCCATGTCGCGGTAGATGACCAGCGGGCATCGACTTTGGCTGG
>NZ_JBIIDX010000015.1:0-31206 GCF_044238155.1 Aestuariivirga sp.
GAAATCAGGGCCGTGAGGAGCGCAAGAATCTGATTGCCACCACCAAGTCGCGCTGGGCCCAGCAGCTCTCGTCCATGGACCATGAAGATGACGATCCCGGCACCACATGGAACGAGCGCGCCCGCAAGGCCAAGCCAGACTGGATGAGCCCGCGCATGGCGTGGCGGGCCATCCAGGCCGCGCTGCCCAAGGATGCCATCATCTCTTCCGACATCGGCAACAACTGCGCGATCGGCAACGCCTATCCTAGCTTCGAGGAGGGCCGGAAATATCTTGCGCCCGGCCTGTTCGGACCCTGCGGCTACGGTCTGCCGTCCGTCGTTGGCGCAAAGATCGCCTGCCCGAATACTCCCGTCGTAGGCTTTGCCGGGGATGGCGCATTCGGTATCGCCTGCACCGAACTCACGGCCATCGGCCGCAAGGAGTGGCCGGCCATCACCATGGTGGTGTTCCGCAACTATCAGTGGGGCGCCGAGAAGCGCAATTCCACGCTCTGGTATGATGACAACTTCGTGGGCACTGAGCTGGACACGCATGTCTCATATGCCGGCGTGGCCAAGGCCTGCGGTCTTCAGGGCGTGGTGGCGCGCACCATGGATGAGCTTCGCGATGCGCTTGCCAAGGCAGTCGAAGACCAGATGAAGCACAAGAAGACGACACTCATCGAGGCGCTCATCAACCAGGAACTGGGCGAGCCCTTCCGGCGCGACGCCATGAAGAAGCCCGTCGCGGTTGCCGGGATCGACGCAAAGGACATGCGCGTCCAGACGGTCTGAGGGCGCGGCGCTTGCCTTACATGCCGAGGCGGTAGGCGCGGATGCCATTGTCGCGGAAGAGCTTGCGCCTTTCCGCGGCTGTGGCGCCAGCCGTGGCCCAGTCGAGAACCTCGAGCCAGTCGGTGTAGCGCCCTGCCAGTTCTGAAACCGGCCAGTCTCCTCCATACATCAGCCGGTCGAAGCCAAAGCAGTCGATCACATGGTCGATGTAGGGCCGGAGCTGGTCTCGCGTCCACGACGCATGATCCGCTTCTGTGGTGACACCGGAGAGCTTGCACATCACATTGGGCAGGGCTGCCAGTTCACGGATGTGGCTCTTCCAGGGTTCGATCAGGCCATCCTTGATGCCAGGCTTGCCGATATGATCAAGGATAAAGGAGACCTCCGGGCATTTCCGCACCAGAGACAGTATTGCTGGCAACTGGTGATGATAGATGCAGATGTCAAAGTTCAGATTGTACTTGGGAAGCAGTTTCACTGCCGCGACGAAATCTGGCTTCACCGCGAAGTCCGGGTCTGGCTGATTCTGGATCAGGCGGCGGATGCCGCGCATCACCGGCAGCTTCGCAAGCCGCGCCATGTCCGGTTCAAGTGCTGGCCCTTTTTCCATCGGCAGGCTGGCGACGCAGCCCTTGATTCGTGCATCGCTTCGGGCGAGCGACTGCACCCAGTCGGCCTCCTCGAGATGCTGTGGCATGTCGACGTCGACTTCGACGAATACGAGGCTTTCGAGCGTGTAGGGCTTTGCCCGCTGCTCCAGGTCCGCAACCGACCAGTCCCGGACCAGCTTTGGTGCGCCTGACGCCCAGCTATATTTGAATTTCTTGATGTCGAGCAAATGAACGTGGGTATCGGTGATGGGGAAATCAATCATGTCTGCCTGCCTTCTGATGATCCCTGTCTAGACGAGTGGTCCGCCGCCGTCACGTGTTGCCATGCTGTTCTTCAAATGGCAAAAACCGGTTCCGCGAGCCCCCTGATGCCTGTCTCCAGAGCAAGAACGCCGCCGCCAGGCCCCGGCTCGTCTGCTGCCCGGGTCACGCCGGGGCTCCATCCGGTGGTAACGAACAGCGTTGTCAGATCAGGGCCACCGAAGGCCGGCGCCGTGACCACGGGACAGGGCAGCGTGATGGATTGTAACACCCTGCCATCTGGCGCAAATCTGCTGACACGGCCGCTGCCGTAGTGCGCGCACCATACGGCACCTTCCGCGTCAACCGTGAGACCGTCCGGCAGTCCCTCGCCATCCCCGAACTGGGCGAACACGCGGCGGCGCTTGAGCGCCCGCGAGATCCGTGAAACGTCATAAGCCAGTATGCGCCGGCCGGCTGAATCGCTGAAATACATGGTTTCGCCATCTGGCGAGAAAGCGGGCCCGTTGCAAACGGCAAAGCCGCTGTCGCCAATGCTCGAGCTTCCATCAGCTTCAACGCAATGCAGAATGCCCCGTGGTTCGGTTTCAGTAACCTCGAACGTGCCGACCCAAAGCCGGCCGAAGCGATCCAGCTTGCTGTCGTTGTAGAGCACGTTCTCGCGGCCCCCGTTCGGGTCAGCAAAGGCGCTGGTTGTGCCGGTCTCCGGATCAAACAGAACAAGGCCTGAATCGACTGCCAGCATCAGCCTGCCGCCGCTGGCGAACACGAAGGAGCCGATCATGCTGGTGTCGGGAATGGTCCAGCTCCGGAGCTCATCTTGACCCCAGATCCTGCGGTGCAGTGTGGGACCATACCAGTCGATCCAGTAGAGCGCATTATGGTCGGGATGCCACATCGGGCTCTCGCCGAGCCTGTCGTGCGTTTGTGCCGCGATTGTCCAGCTTGCTCCGGCCATGGCCCTTTCGCCCTCCGCGTTACTGCGTCTTGATCCAGACCTTGCCCTGCCCGGCGACCACGTCTTTCACTGGGCGGATCTGGTCCATGTGCCCGCCCATTGCCGCATAGGCATCTTGCGGCATGGTGAATTCAATGGGCGCCACCAGAGCCGGTGTCGGAACCGAGCCGAAGGCATTTGCTGGCAACGTTGTGACGTCGACCATGTAAGTGATGCCGCCGCCCGGCCAGACATAGCAGGGCGCGCCACCCGCGGTTACGCGTGTCGATGTCTGCTTGACGGATTGGGTGAGCCGGACCGGGTTCTCGGTGACGCCCGCGCGCAGCGATCCGCCAGCGCCCGCCATGAACAATACAGAGCAGAGCGCTGGTTCGCAGTTCTCGCGAATGCGTTCGACTGACAACTGCAGTGCGGGCGGCAGATTCTTTTCGACGGGCGTCAGCGTCTCGTCGAGTTCGTAATAGGTGTAATGCTCACCCGTGGTGGACACCATCAGCATGCGCAGGCCGGGCCATGCCTCCCTGGGGTCGAAGGGCTTCAAGATGCTGAGCGGGTCGGTGAGGTCGGTGCCGCCCCAGCCCGTCCCTGGATGCGCGACCTTGAAGTAGCGGCCGGGCGTGGAACGGTGTCCCTTCATCTTGATCCCGGTGTCGCGTACGCCCAGGAATTTTCCGGCCTGATGCTCGGAGAGCACGCCAGTGATGTGGTCATCCACCACCACGACCTCGTCAACGAGACCAAGCCACTGCCTGGCGAACATGCCGATGGTGGCGGAGCCGCAGCCCACCCGCATGCGCTCTTCCACATGGCCATTGATGACCGGCGCCTTGCCTGCTGCAATGACGATCGAGGCACCGCCGTCCACGACGGCCTCCACCGGATGGCCATTGGCCAGCGACAGCATGGTCTCGCAGGTAACGCGGCCTTCCTTCTTCGAGCCTCCGGTAAGATGCCTGACGCCGCCCAGTGACAGCATCTGCGAGCCATATTCCGCAGTGGTGACATGGCCGACCTGCTCGCCATCCACCCGCACGGCGGCGCGCTCGTCACCGAGGTGACGGTCGGTGTCGATCTTCACCTTCAGCCCGCAATAGCTGAATATGCCTTCGGTCACGACCGTGACCATGTCGACGCCGTCGACCTCGGCTGACACGATGAAGGGCGCGGGCTTATAGTCGGGATAGGTAGTGCCTGCGCCGATCGCGGTCACGAAGGTCCGGGGTTCGCGCAGGATACGCCCATCCCAGTCCTGCGATGTCGGGAGGAACGGAACCATCTCGCCGCCGCGAGATGAGGTTCTGTCCAGCAGTACATGCGGGTCGACGCGCGTCAGCACGCCACCGCGGTTGGCATAGCGATCGCAGGCGCCCAGCATGCCCTCGCGGATGTAACAGAGCACAGGGCAGGCATCGCAGCGGATCTTGCCGGGCTGGTCGTCCATGCAGGCTTCCAGACAAAAGATTGACAGCAATCGAATGATCTCATAATTTTCATTTGTATACAAACAAAAATCTGCCGAGCGATCCCATGAGCACTCTCTTCGAGGAGGAAGTTCTGAGCGTCCATCACTGGACGGACCGGCTCTTCAGCTTCAAGACCACCCGCTCGCCCGCTTTCCGCTTCGAGAACGGGCAATTCACGATGATCGGCTTGCCGGTTGACGGCAAGCCGCTGTTGCGCGCCTACAGCCTGGTCAGCCCGAACTACGCTGAAGAGCTGGAATTCCTGTCGATCAAGGTGGCTGACGGACCCTTGACCTCGAGGCTCCAGCACATCCGGGCGGGTGACAAGATCCTGGTCGGCCGCAAGCCCACCGGTACGCTGCTGGTCGACAATCTGCTTCCAGGCCGCAATCTCTATCTGCTTGGCACGGGCACCGGCCTTGCCCCCTTCATGAGCCTGGTCAAGGACCCCGCAGTATATGAGCGCTACGAGAAGGTGGTTCTGGTGCATGGCTGCCGTTTTGCCGCCGAACTGGCCTATGCCCAGGCGATCGAGAACGACCTTCCGGCGGACGAACTGCTGGGTGAGGAAATCCGTGCCAAGCTGCTCTATTATCCGACCGTCACCCGTGAGGAGTTCCGGCACCGTGGCCGCATCACCCAACTTATGGGCACGGGCCGCATTGCCTCCGATCTTGGCCTGGCGCCGCTCGATGCCGCCCATGACAGGGTGATGATCTGCGGCAGCCCCGCATTCCTGTCTGATATCACGACCCTGCTGAAAGGCCTCTCGTTCAGCGAGGGCAACAGCAGCGAGCCGGGAAGCTACGTCATCGAAAAAGCCTTCGTCGAGCGCTGAGCGTGGCAAAGGGGACAATCGAACGAAGCAGTGTCCCCGGGGGTTACCGCCTCGAAGACCAGATTGGCTTCCACCTGCGCCGAGCCAACCAGCGCCATACGACGATTTTTGCCGCATGCATGCCGGATGAGCTGACGCCCACGCAATGGGCGGCACTGGTCAGGCTGGCTGAGCTTGAGAGCCTGTCGCAGAATTTGCTCGGCCGGGAAACGGCCATGGATGCCGCCACCATTAAGGGTGTGGTCGACCGCCTCCTGCGCCGTGGCTTGGTCGAGACGAGGCCTGATCCCCATGACGGCCGGCGCATGCTGGTGGCCATCACCGCCAGCGGCCGTGAGGCCGTGCGCCGCGGTGTCGGCCCGGGCGAGCAGATTTCCGCTCAGACGCTGAAACCACTGAGTCCGCCGGAGCGCAAGCTCTTGCTGGATCTCCTCCGGCGGATTTCATGAGCGACCGCATTCCGGGGTTGAACTCGGTGTCCGGGCGTGTTGAACTCAGGTTGATTGACCACGGCCGAGACCGGGTCCGCCGTAGGCGGGCCAAGACAATCAGGAGGAAACGATGACGGATTCAAAACTTGTTTTGCCGAATGCCAGGCGCATCTCGCGCCGGTCTGCGCTCAAGCTGGCAGGGGCGGGCGCCGCAGCATCGCTGGCCGGTGGCCTTGCTGCCGGCCCCGGCTTCGTTCGCTATGCCCAGGCCCAGTCCTCGGAGCCCATCCGTGTGGGCTTTCAGGTGCACCGCACCGGCATTGGCGCTGCCTATGGCCGCTGGTACGAGCAGACCACCAACGCCGCGGTGAAGCTCATCAACGAGCAGGGTGGCATCAACGGCCGCCAGATCGAGATCATCGCCGAGGACGACGCCACGGACCCCGGCCGCGGCGCCGAGGTGGTCGAGAAATTCGCGACCCAGCACAAATGCGACGTGGCCTTCGGCACGCTGTTCAGCCATGTGGTGATGGGCTCTGCCCCCCGCGCTGGCGAACTGAAGCTGCCCTATTACGTTGTCTCCGAAGGCCATCACGTGGCATCGGGGGCGCTCAACCGCTACACCTTCCAGCCCGGCATCACCGATGTGAAGTCGCAGGTCATTTCTATGGCGCCGTGGATTGCCAAGAATGTCGGCAAGAAGGTTGCCATGATCTTCCCGGACTTCGCCTTCGGCTATGATCACCGCGACTATTTCTCCGCTGCCATCAAGGCGCAGGGCGGCGAGGTCAATGCGCTGATCCCCATTCCGCCGACCGAAACTTCATTCACCCGTTATTTCCCCCAGATTCCGGCGGATACCGAAGTGATCTACCACGTCATGGTCGGACCGGCCGTGCTCACCTTTGTCAAGGAACTGGGCGAGCATTTCGGTTCTGAGCATCCGCCGCTCTTTGGTTTCATCGACAGTCTCGAGGCAGTCGACCTCAAGAGCCCGGGTCTCGAGTTCCTTGAGGGATCCTACCTCTGGGAGGCATATCCGCGCTTTGCCGGAGCCAGCCCCACGGCTGCGGACACCTTCTATCGTGGCAAGGTCGGCGTCGATGCCAATGGGGCCAGTGTCTCTGACGCGGCCGACATCTCGACCTATTCCCACATGTTTGGCTGCTGGGAGACCCTCTACATCATCAAGCAGGCGATGGAGGCGGCTGGCTATCAGGGTGCGGCTGACAAGGCCAAGCTCATCGAGGCCACCGAGGCGATCACCACCATCCCCGAGGGCAACGAGCATCCGCAGGGCGACAAGATCTTCAACGGCAAGATCCACCAGAGCTTCGGCCACCAGAATATTACCCAGGTGAAGAATGGTGTCGGCGAAGTGGTCTATCGGACCACCATCGAGGAGGGCCTCTACGAGCCAGAGGCCGACTACACCAAGATGCCGCTCTGACGCGATCTGATTGACACATGACATGGCCGGGCTTCTTGCCCGGCCAAGTCCGTCCTCACGGCAGGAGACCGTCGCCCACCGTGTCCTTCTTCCCACATCTACTTCTGGCCTTGCTCGAGGGTACCGTCGCTGCGGCGGTTCTGGCGCTATCGGCGCTTGGCCTCTCGCTGGTGTTCGGCGTCATGCGCATCGTCAATGTGGCGCATGGCGAGTTCTTCATGCTGGGCGCCATGCTGGCCTGGTGGATTGCGAAGATCGTTCCCGGCGGCCCACTGCCGGGCTTTCTCGCAGCCCTCGTGCTGGCTCCGCTGGCCGTGGGAGCATTGGCTTTTCTGACCGAGCGGTTCCTGTTGCGGCGCATTGGTTATGACCCGGAGGCAACCATCGTTGCCACCATCGGCCTGATGTTCGTCATTCAGCAACTCGCGCTCTCGGTGTTTGGCGCAGATGCCAAGCCGGTCGCTGCGCCCTTCACCTATCGCATTGCCTTTCCGTGGTTTGGCTTCTCCGGCTACAAGCTGTTTGTGGTCATTGCCTCCATACTGCTGCTGCTGGGAGTGTGGTGGGTTCTGGCACGGACCCGCTTCGGGCTCGTCATGCGCGTGACCCAGTTCGACCGTGAAACGGCCACCGCCTTTGGCATTCCTGTCAATCAGGTCTATGCGGCGGTCTTCGTCCTCGGTGCGGCGCTGGTTGCCATCGCAGCGGTGCTGATCGTTCCAATTCAGCAGGCCCATTATCTCATGGGTCTCGATCCGCTGCTGATGAGCTTCATCGTCGTCATCATCGGAGGCCTCGGGTCGATCAGGGGCAGCGTCATCGCGGCCCTGCTGATCGGCCTTGCCGATGGCGTCATCTCGATGTTCTTCACTCCCACGCTGGCCTCGATCATCGCGACGCTGGCCGTGGCGCTGGTGCTGGTGGTGCGGCCGCAGGGCCTGTTCGGAGTGCCGGCACGATGAACGCTCGCGTCATCCTGTTGCATGCCGCTGTCATTCTGGCGCTGTTTGGACTGCAATTCGTGGCGAGCGACTATGTCGTGCTGACTTTCACCCGCATCATGGTGCTTGCAGTCTATGCGCTCGGCTACAATATCCTGTTTGGTTATACTGGGCTTCTCAGCCTTGGACATGCCATGTTCTTTGCAACTGGTCTTTATGGCGCCGCGCTCGGCGTCACCCGCTTTGGGCTTGGCGCTCCCGAGGCCCTGCTGGTGGCCATCATCCTGGGTATCCTTGTCTCCACCATCATTGGACTTGTCGCGTTGAGGGCCAGCGGCGTGGCCTTCATGATCGTGACGCTGATGTTCAGCCAGGCCGCGTTCCTCACAGTCCTCTATTTCGGCGACTATACGCGTGGAGACGAGGGAATCGTGATCGCCGATGAGTTTCGCCGCTTCGGTCTGTTTGGTCTGGAAGCGGATCTTGCCAATCCCGTTCTGCGCTATAATCTTGCGCTCGCGTTTCTTGCGCTGGCCATCGTGATCTGTCTCGGCCTCGTCCGCTCGCGCATGGGTCACGTGTTGATTGCAATACGCGAAAACGAGAGCCGCACCGCCATGCTGGGCTACGATGTTGCGCGCTACAAGCTCATGGCTTTCGTTCTGTCAGGCACCTTTGCGGCCTTCTCTGGTGCCAGCTATGCCCTGATGTTTGCCTATGCAGGTTCGACTCTTGCCTCGATCCAGTATTCGATCCATCCGTTGCTCTGGACCCTGCTGGGAGGCGCAGCGACGGTGCTCGGCCCCGTGCTCGGGACGGCACTGATGTTTCTCCTTGTTGATTTTGCCAGCGGCTTCACCTCAGCCAGTCTGCTCGCCGTGGGCGTTGCGCTTATTCTGCTCGTCCTGTTCTTTCCAAAGGGCATTCTGGGTACCTTGCGCCAACGCGCCCTGCCGTGGTTGCCATGACCTGTTTGCTCGAAACCAGCGGCCTGTCGCGCAGCTTCGGAGGCCTCGCTGCCGTGAGTGACGTGGACTTCAGCCTCGCGCCTGGCGAGGTGCGCGCCGTGATTGGCCCGAATGGCGCCGGCAAGACGACCTTTGTCAGTCTCATTTCCGGTCGGCTTGCGCCCGGCGCCGGGTCCATTCGCTTTGCGGGTGAAGATGTCACGGCACTGCCTGCCTTCCGCCGCGTGCAGCGCGGCATTGCCTACACATTTCAGATCACCAGCATCTACGGCAACCTGACCGCCGAAGAGAATGTCGCACTTGCGGCACATCGCCCTGGCAGTGGGGCCGGGCTGGAATATCTGGCACGGGTCGGCCTCCAGGACCGCGCACGCCAGCGTGCCGCTACGCTCTCCTACGGCCACCAGCGGTTGCTTGAGATCGCCATGGGCCTCGCGCTGCGGCCGCGGCTTCTCATCCTCGATGAGCCCACCCAGGGCCTGTCGGATGCCGAGATCGAGAGCTTCATCGCGCTGGTGCGCCAGGTGGCGAAGGATGCAACCGTGCTGCTCATCGAGCACAACATGCCGGTTGTCATGGCGCTCGCGCATCGCATCACTGTTCTCGATCGTGGCCGCATCCTGGCTGAAGGCAGTCCCGCAGAGATCCGCGCCAATGCCGCCGTGCAGAGCGCCTATCTGGGAACGGGCTGATGCTCCAGATCCGCGACGTTGACTGCTACTATGGCGAGGCGCAGGTGCTGAAGTCTTTCTCGCTTGCTGCCGAGCCGGGCGAGATCCTGTGCCTGCTTGGACGCAACGGCGCAGGCAAGACTACGGCGCTCAAGGCGATCATGGGGCTGGTTCCGGCGCGGCGCGGCAGCATCCTGCTGGATGGCGCCGAGCTTACCGCGCTTGCTCCCCATGACGTGCCGCGTCAGGGAATAGGCTATGTGCCGCAGGGGCGCAGGCTGTTCTCGGATGCGACAGTCATGGAAAATCTCAAGGTCGGTCTGATGACCCGGCAATCTGGCCCGGAAGTCCTTGCGCATGTCCTCGATCTCTTCCCGCTCCTCAAGGAGCGGCTGACGCAACGCGCCGGAACCATGAGTGGTGGAGAACAGCAGATGCTGGCCATGGCGCGCGCGCTGTGCATCAACCCGAGGCTCCTGCTGCTCGATGAGCCGACTGAGGGCCTGATGCCCGCCATGATCGACCGCATCCGCCAGTCGGTGCTTGATCTCAAGGCGCATGGCGTCACCACCCTCTTGGTGGAGCAACGGGTCGACGCCGTCCTGCCAGTCGCTGACCGGGTGGCCTTTGTCGAGAATGGCAGGGTCACGGGAGTTGAACCTGCCGCAGAGCTGGCAGCGGACCGGCGCCTGATTGACCGCTACGTGGGAATTTGAACTTGGCGCGGCTGATCCTGAGCATGATCTGCCTGGCGCTGGCTGCCTCGCCAGCCTTCGCTCACGCCTCTGGCCGAGGTTTCGTGATGCTGTTGCCCACGGGCTATGTCGCAGCGGGCGGGACCTTGGCCGTTCTTGTCAGCTTTCTGGCTTTGGCCGCACTGCCCGGACGGTGGCTGCGTAGCCCATCTGCTGCACCGCCCATCTTTTATGGCCGCTGGCCGAGCCTGACCGGGGCTGGTGTGCTGGCCGCGCTGATCTGCATCGGCTTCGTCGGTCCGCGCGATCCGGCGGAAAATCTCCTGCCACTGGCGGTCTGGACGCTGTGGTGGGTGGCGATCGTCCTGCTCCATCCGCTGCTTGGCAATCTCTGGGCCTCGATCAACCCGTTCAGCGGTCTTCACGCGCTGCTCACCGGAGGCTGGCGCGGGCAGGGCCGGCGGCCACCCCTTCGCTATCCGGATTGGCTGTCCTATCGGCCTGCGGTCTTTATTTTCTTTGCCTTTGCCTGGTTTCAGCTTGTCTTTCCGGCGCCGGAGGACCCCGCGATCCTGGCCATGGCTGTGATCGGATATCTGGCAATCGGTTTTGCAGGCATCGCGCTGTTTGGCCCAGCCGAATGGCTTGGCAAGGCCGATCCGTTCTCGGTGTTCCTCACGCAGCTGGCCGCCACCGCGCCGATCGGGCGTTCAGGTCTGCGCTGGCCGGGGTCTGGCCTGCTCAGCCTGTCGCCGCTGCCTGCGAGCGGCGTCCTCTTCGTTCTGCTGACGCTCAGCGCCATCACCTTCGATGGCTTTGCCAACACCTTCGTTTGGCTGTCGGCCATCGGCGTCAACCCGCTCGACTATCCGGGCCGGACGGCGGTGATCGAAGCCAACACGCTTGGCCTGGCCGGAGCCTTTGTTGTGATGGCACTCGCCTTCCATGTGGCGGTGGCGCTGGGCTGGCTGTGGGCAGGCCGGCCGGTTGCCCTGTCCGCTCTTTGCGGCCGCTTCGTCTACTCGTTGATCCCGATCTCGATTGCCTATCACGTTGCTCATTACCTGAGCGATACCTTGCTCAGCCTGCAATATCTGCTAGCGGCGCTGAATGATCCGTTGCAGCGTGGCAGCGACCTGCTCGGCCTTGGCCACATGCATGTCACCGCATCGTTCCAGAACACGGCTTCCGGTAGCTTCGCCATTTACAGCACGCAGACTGCGGCGATCGTGCTTGGCCATGTGGTGGGCGTTGCCGTGGCGCACTCCATGGCGGCAGACATGGTTGCCGGTCGTCGTCAGCGCCTGAAGCTCGAGCTGCCGTTGGCTGCCTGCATGATTGCCTATACCTTCTTCGGCCTGTGGTTGTTGGGCGCGCCGTCAATTGCCTGACAACAAGCCCCTTGAACATGTCGCGACGAGAAGGCACCTTCATCAGCAGAAACCGGTTCGAATCTGCCACTGGCCGAAGTTGAGAAACTCATGAAGCACATTGTTCCTGCCCTGCGGCGGAATTTGACGCGCCGCGCGGGCCGGGCGCCGCCTCCGATCGGCCAGAAACGGCCCGCCCACGCCGCAGGAGACCCTGCGCTCATGCTGTCGGTGGCCTCCTATAATGTTCACAAATGCGTCGGCGCCGATGGCGTGTTCGACCCGGACCGCGTGGTGCAGGTGGTTCTCGAACTTGATGCCGACATCATCGCACTGCAGGAGGCGGATCAGCGCTTTGGCAACCGGCGCGGCCTGCTTGATCTTCGCGCCCTTCTCGAAAAAGGTGGCTACCGTTCCGTTCTTGATCAGGGTTCGCGCAAGCTGAGCCACGGCTGGCATGGCAACGTCATTCTCTTCCGAACGGGCAGCGTGACCGGCGTAACCAGGATGAAGCTGCCGGGCTTCGAGCCGCGTGGTGCGGTATTGGTTGATTTCGACGTACTGAACATGCCCATTCGCATCATCGGTGCGCATCTCGGGCTGCTTGCTTCATCCCGGGCACGTCAGGCGGAAGCCATTCTCAATGCCGCACACCCGGTCGATGACCGCGCGGTGATCCTGCTTGGTGATACCAATGAATGGCGTATCGGCGGACGCTCCGCCCTGCGGCCCTTTGATCCGCATCTGAGCGATGTTGACATGGCGATTGCCAGCTTTCCGTCGCGTTTTCCGCTGTGGCCGCTCGATCGTGTGCTCACCAACAAGCATGTGACGGTCTATGAGATGCAAGCGGTTGAGACCGCGCTGTCGCGCGTTGCCTCTGATCACCTGCCGGTCAAGGCGCTGATCGGCGTTACCCGCCATCAGGCCGTGCCGGCATTGCCGTCAGGCTGAAAGATAGCCCCCATCGATTGCCAGCACCGTTCCGGTCACGAAATCAGCAAGCGGCGAGCACAGGAACAGCACCCCACCTGAGATGTCTTCCGGCCGGCCCCAGCGCCCGAGCGGCGTGCGCGCCAGAATGGCGGCATTGCGCTCGGCGTTGCTGCGCAGGGCGTCGGTGAGTGGCGTGTCAATCCAGCCCGGCGCCACGGCATTGACCCGAATGCCGTCTGGCGCATAGGCGATGGCCAGCGACTTCGTGAGTTGCGTGATCCCGCCCTTTGAAGCGGAATAGCCTGGCACAAGTCCGCCGCCCAGGTAACTGAGCACCGATGCAATGTTGACGATGCTGCCGCGGCAGGCCGCCAGCTTGGTGCGCGCGGCCGTGCACATCCGCATTGTGCCGGTAAGGTTGACGTTGAGAACATCCGCGAACACTGCCGGATCGTGCTCGGTGCCACGCCGGATCACCCCCGCACAATTGACCAGATGGCCGAGTTCACTGAAGGATGCGATCAGCCCCTCCACTGCGGCGCCATCTTTCACGTCAAGCACATGGGTTTTGAGGCCTGGCATCTGTGCGCGGGCGCGGTCCGTTTCGTCGCGGCTGATGCCGGTCGCCGTCACATGCGCGCCTTCGGCCAGGAAAGCCTGGGCAATGGCGGCGCCGATGCCGGAGGTGCCACCCGTCACCAGGACGTGGCGATCAGCAAAGTAACTGGAGGGCCAGAGTGCCATTAGCTCTGGTTCAGCGCACGAAGTTCGTCACGTAGTCTGGGCCCAGGCCCACTGTCTCGAAGTGCTTGCGGCACATGTCGATCTTGGTGAAGACATCGTCGAAGCCGATGCTTTTGCCCCATGGGTCAACATAGTGCATCATGCCGCTGACATGGAAGAAGGTGATCATCTCGTCGACATCCTCGGGCACGACCAGCGTGTGTGTCTCGCCCGGAGGTTCGAAGACATAGCTTCCTTCGGTCGCCACCCAGTCATGCTCAAGGTAGCGCCAGCGGCCTTTCAGGACGAATCCATGCACGGGTTGCGGGTGCCGGTGACGAGACAATAAGCCTGCCTTGCGCACCTTCAGCAGCGTCACCCAGTAGCCGTGGCTGCGGTTGAGGCACAGGGGCCTGAACCAGACATTCTCCGCCTGTGGAACCCACAGGCGTTCATCGTCCGTGTTGGCATCCGGAATCACGATCTCGGTCAGCGCATCGACGGGGAAGGGAAGCTGATAGGGCAGAAGGGCGTTTTTCTCGGGCGCAGCTGGCATTGTAAGTCTCCGTTCGGCAAGCATGACTCAATAGCCTATAGGCTGGTCCGGGAAAAGCCTTCCGGTCCAGCCGGGATCGGCCTGCGTAGAAGAAGAAAACACCAAGAGTGCGCCATGCTGCTTGAACTCAAGGATGTCAGCAAGAGCTACCCGACGGGCGAGGGCCCGATTCAGGTGCTGAGCGGCATTAGTCTCGGACTGCCGCGCGGGGCCTGCGTGGCGCTGACCGGAGAATCAGGCAGCGGCAAGAGCACGCTTCTCCATCTTGTGGGCGGGCTTGATCGCGCCGATACCGGTCGCATCCTGTTTGAAGGTCGCGACATTGCAGGTCTGGGCGAGGTCGGGCTCGCTGCCTTTCGCCGTGACAGCGTCGGCATGATCTTCCAACAGTTCAATCTCATCCCCTCGCTCGACGTGGCGGCCAATCTCGCGTTTCAGGCGAGGCTTGCCGGCCGGCATGATGCACGCTGGTGCGAGACGCTCGCCGAACGGCTTGGACTGGCGGAACTCCTGCGGCGTTATCCCGAGCAACTCTCGGGCGGGCAGCAGCAGCGCGTTGCCATCGGCCGTGCGCTGGCGGCACGGCCTCCGCTCATTCTGGCAGACGAGCCCACCGGCAACCTCGACGAGGCAACGGGCGATGCAGTGCTCGATCTGATGCTGTCGCTTCAGGCCGAAACCGGGGCTGCATTGCTGATGGTTACCCACTCCCTGCGGCTTGCCGCGCGGCTTGGCAGCAGGCTGCATCTCAGTGCAGGGCGCCTCGCCTGATGCTGTGGCAAGGCCTCACCACACTGCTGTCGCATTGGTGGCGCCACCGTCTGCAGCTAGCAATGCTGCTGCTTGGTCTGGCGCTGGCGACTGCGCTGTGGTCAGCCGTGCAGGCAATCAACACCGAAGCGCGCCTGAGCTATGCGCGCGCGGCTGCAGTCATCGGTCAGGACCGTCTGGCAGCACTGGTCAGTGCAGATGGCGCGCCAATCCCTCAGAACGTCTATGTTCGTCTCCGCCAGGCGGGTTGGCTGGTCTCGCCAGTGCTTGAGGGAGATCTGCGCCTTGGCAATTACCGTCTCCGTCTTCTCGGCATCGATCCGCTGACATTGCCACCCGATGCAACTCAGATCGATGTCGGTGCGGCGGATATTGGTCTCGAGTCCTTCATTCTGCCTCCCGGCCTTCTCGTCGTGGCACCAGAAACGGCTGCGCGCCTGGCAGGCGAGGCGACACTGCCTCTGCGCATACGCGAGGCGTTGCCGCCCGGCCTGGCACTTGCCGACATCGGCATTGCCCAGCGACTGCTGCAACGGCCCTGGGAGATCACCCGCCTGCTGCTCTGGCCGCGCCAGATCGAAGGTCTGCAGCCGCTGGCACAACTTGCGCCTGGTCTCGTGCCGCGCCCTCCGTCTCGGGAGAATGATCTCTCCCGGCTTACCGACAGTTTTCACCTCAACCTCACCGCCTTTGGTTTCCTCGCCTTCGCGGTCGGGCTGTTCATCGTGCATGCTGCCATCGGCCTTGCCTATGAGCAGCGTCGGCCGATGCTTCGGACCTTGCGTGCGCTGGGCTTGCCACTGCCCGCCCTTGTGGTGCTCAGCTTGGTTGAGCTTCTCGCGCTTTCCGTCATGGCCGGGTTGCTGGGTGTGGCGCTGGGCTATGCGGTGGCGGCTGTATTGCTGCCTGATGTGGCGGCCAGCCTCCGGGGGCTCTATGGCGCTGATGTGCCAGGCCAGTTGTCGCTGTCGCCGTCGGTGTGGGGTCTTGGCCTTGCCCTCGCAGTCACGGGCACTCTGGTCTCGGCCAGCCTGAGACTATGGCGCATCGCCACCATGCCGCTGCTTGCTCCTGCCCAGCCGCGCGCCTGGAGCCGGGCCTCGACGCAGTCGCTCGCGCTGCAGGCGCTGGCCGGAGTTGCCTTGCTGGGGCTGTCAGCATTCGCCGTCATGTTCGGTCACGGACTCGCTGCGGGCTTCGCTGGATTGGGTGCCATGCTGCTCGGGGCCGCATTGGTGCTTCCCCTGCTTCTGTCACTGTTGCTTGCGATGGCGGGCCGTTCAGCGACCGGTCCCGTGGCACAATGGTTCTGGGCCGATACGCGTCAGCAATTGCCGGGCCTGTCGCTCGCTCTGATGGCGCTTCTGCTGGCGCTCTCGGCCAATGCCGGGGTTGGCGCCATGGTGGGCAGCTTCCGGCTCACCTTTGTGGGCTGGCTGGATCAGCGACTGGCCTCTGAACTCTATGTCACGGCGAGATCTTCGGAAGAGGCGGACCGGATGCGCGACTGGCTCGCATCGCGCAGTGATGCAGTGCTTCCGATCTGGAGTGCCGAGGACACAATTCTCGGCCGCTCGGTACAACTCTACGGCCTGCGCGATCACGCCACTTACCGCAAGAACTGGCCGCTCCTTGCCGCCGCGCCGGATGTCTGGGACAGGCTGTCGGCCGGGACTGGCCTCATCGTCAATGAGCAGATGGCCCGGCGCACCCAGCTTGGGCTCGAGGATCGCGTAAGGCTCAGGAGCGGGCGCGAACTTGCCGTTTCCGGAATATATTCCGATTACGGCAATCCCAAAGATCAGGCGATGATCGGCGTTGACCTGCTCGTGGAGTTGCATCCCGAGGTGAACCGGCAGCGCTTTGCAATTCGGGTTGCGCCGGACAAGGTCGCCGGGCTTGCGTCCGAATTGCAGGATGCCTTTTCGCTGGGGCCGGACAATGTGATCGATCAGGCTGGTATCAAGGCCTTCTCGCTTCGCATTTTCGAGCGGACATTCGCCATCACCGCGGCCCTCAATGTCCTGACGCTTGGCGTGGCCGCACTCGCCATGTTTGCAAGTCTGCTCACGCTTGTCGAAATGCGGCTAGCCCAACTGGCGCCCGCCTGGGCCATGGGGCTCACCCTGCGGCAACTGGCGCTGCTGGAAATCCTGCGCAGTGTCACGCTGGCTGCCTTTACCACGCTGGCTGCAGTACCGGTGGGGTTGGCCCTTGCCTGGCTATTGCTTGCCGTCATCAATGTCGAAGCGTTTGGCTGGCGTCTGCCCATGCATTTCTTTCCATCCGACTGGCTGTGGCTGGGGATGCTCAGCCTGCTGAGCGCAGGGCTGGCCGCCATTCTGCCTGCCCTGAAACTCTTGCACCGGCCACCGGCTGCACTGCTGAAGGTGTTTGCGAATGAGCGTTAGGATGGTTTTGGCTCTGCTGCTCTTGATGATGAGCGCTCCGGCTTTCGCCCAGGGTTTTGCAGGGCTGGGCAGCACGGCTGAAGGCTTCGCCATGCCTGAGCCAGGCCGAGTACTTGTTTTCCCGCGCGATCATGGGGCACATCCGGACTATCGGGTTGAGTGGTGGTATCTCACGGCCAATCTCACCGGTGAGGACGGTGCGGACTATGGCGCGCAATGGACCTTGTTCCGCTTTGCGGTCGCTCCAGGGTTTGGCGAGGGCTGGCAGAGCCCACAGCTCTGGATGGGGCATGCTGCAGTCACCACACCGGCGCAGCACCGGTCAGCGGAGCGGCTTGCCCGCGGCGGCATTGGGCAGGCGGGCGTCAGCCTCACGCCCTTCGCGGCATCCATCGACTCCTGGCGCATGGCCAGCCGGGCGGCACCTGCCGCGGATGAGATGTCGGCAGTGGATGTATCCGCCGCCGGCGAGGGCTTTGCCTACCGTCTTGCGCTTGTGGCCGACGCGCCACTCATCCGCCATGGCGATCGGGGTTATTCCCAAAAATCGGCGCAAGGCCAGGCGAGCTACTACTATTCCCAACCTTTCTATCGGGTGACTGGCTCTTTAACCCTGGACGGACGCGACATCGCGGTAACTGGCAATGCCTGGTTCGACCATGAATGGTCATCGCAGCCGCTGAGTGCAGATCAGTCAGGCTGGGATTGGTTCTCCCTTCATTTTGCATCGGGCGAAAAGCTGATGGGCTTTCGCCTGAGGGATGCGGGTGAAGGTTTCGTTTCGGGCACGTGGATTGCTTCGGATGGAACGGCCGAAGCCCTGCAGCCGGGCGAGCTCGTCGTGCAGCCATTGCACTGGGCGGAGGTGAAGGGGCGCCGCGTGCCGGTGGGCTGGCGGCTCTCGCTGCCCGCAAAAGGGCTCGATGTCACCACCCGAGCCTTGAACGACGCCGCCTGGATGGATACGCAGGTAAGCTATTGGGAGGGACCGGTCCGCGTTCAGGGCTCACATGCTGGTCGCGGTTATGTCGAGATGACGGGTTATTGAAACGCGGCCTGTGAATCCGTTTCCAGTTTTGCTTGCCTTGCGATAGAATGACTTCATGGATCGGAAAACGATGGACGACAAATCCCCTCAGCCGCCCAAGAGCCAGCCGGGCCCGGTATCAGCCCGCATCCGTGCACGGCTGGAAGAGGCCCGCAAGCGCTATCATGCCAACGACAATATCTCGGGCTTCATTGAGCCCGGTGAGCACGAAGCATTGCTTGAGGAAGTCACGGGCAAGATGCAGGGCGTGCTCGAAAGCCTCGTCATTGATGTGAGCCGTGATCACAACACCCAGGATACGGCGCGCCGGGTTGCCAAGATGTATCTCTACGAAGTGTTCCGCGGACGCTACGTCGCGCCGCCGCCGGTCACGGAGTTTCCCAATGCCGAATATCTGAACGAACTGATGATTGTCGGCCCCATCACCGTGCGCAGCGCCTGCAGCCACCATTTTTGCCCGATCATGGGGCGGTTGTGGATCGGTCTGCTGCCAAACGAGCATTCCAATCTCATCGGCCTCTCGAAATATGCCCGTCTCGCCGAGTGGATCATGTCGCGTCCGCAGATCCAGGAGGAGGCCATAGCCCAGGTGGCCGATCTCCTGATGACCAAGGTTGCCCCGGACGGGCTCGCCGTGGTCATGGAGGCTGATCACTTCTGCATGCACTGGCGCGGGGTGAAGGACAGCGGCGCCAAGATGATCAACAGCGTCATGCGCGGCGCCTTCCTCAAGAATGCGACGCTGCGTCGCGAATTCCTCTCCCTTGTCAACCTGAAAGACTGAGTTCCCGCATGTTGGTCCGCTGTGTCTATGCTAGCCGTGCCTCAACTGATCTGTCTCCCGCCATGATCGAGGACATTCTGGAACGCTCCCGGGTCAACAATCCTGCCCAGGGCATCACCGGCATCCTCTGCCACAGTGGTGACGTGTTCATCCAGGTTCTTGAGGGTGGTCGCGATGAAGTTTGCGAGCTGTACAATGCCATCGTGCGTGATCAGCGCCATGCCCATGTGCGGATTCTGGTGTTCGAGGAAATCCGTGAGCGCAAGTTCTGCAACTGGACCATGGGTCATGTCGATCTTGCCAGGGTCAATCCTGGCCTGCTGCTCAAGTATCACAAACACCCGGTGCTCGATCCCTTCACCACCTCGGGCGTTGCGCTGATGGCCTTGCTTGATGAACTGGTCGCCACCGCGGCGGTGCACACGCGGATGGCATGAACCTCAGACGTCTCTGATCCAAGACAGTCCCTGAACGGTGCCTGATGCCGGGCGGTACTCGCAGCCCACGAAGCCCGCATAGCCAATCTGATCGAGGTGGCGGAAGATCCGCCTGTCATCGAGCTCTCCGCTGCCCGGTTCTTGGCGTGCCGGCACCGAGGCGGTCTGCACATGGCCAATCAGCGGCAGCAGCTGTTCAAGGTTCCGCATCACGTCGCCATGCAGGATCTGCCGGTGATAGATGTCGTATTGCAGCCTGAGATTGGGCAGATCGAGGCCTTGGATCAGCTCGGCGGCATACGCGAAGTCGTTCAGGAAATAGCCCGGCATGTCCCGTCCGTTCAGAGGTTCGATCAGGATGTCGATGCCCAGCGGCTGAACCACGGCACAGGCATGGCGCAATGTGTTTGAATAGGCCGCGCAGTCGGCGGGATTGCCGCGGCTGGCAATTCCGCTCATCAGATGCAGGCGCTTGACGCCGGTTGCTTCCGCATAGGGGAGGGCCTGGGCCAGCAGGGTGCGGAATTCCGCCTCCCGGCCCGGAATGGCTGCCAGCCCGCGCTCGCCCGCCTCCCAGTTGCCGGGCGGCAGGTTGAACAGTGCCAGAGTGAGCTTTGTATCCTGCAGCCGCCGCGCAACGTCGTCTGGGGAGTGGGCATAGGGAAACAGGAACTCCACAGCCTCAAAACCGCAATCGGCCGCAGCCGCGAAGCGGTCGAGAAACTCCCATTCGGTGAACATCATTGTCAGGTTGGCGGCAAATTTTGGCATGCTCACTCCATCTCGCGTGAACGGAAGTCTAACCGAGGGCCGGGCCGGAGGGAATGCCATGGTCGCCCGGGCAGGTTCCATCTTGCTGACTCTTGCTTTATGAAGCTCAGTCATGACGAGGCCCTGCATCATCACGGCGGCGATCACCGGGTCCGTGCCCCGCAAGGAGCATAACCCGGCGGTTCCCATCAGCATTGCCGAACAGGTTGAATCGACCCAGGCTGCCTTCGAGGCCGGTGCGGCGCTCGCTCATGTCCATGTGCGCAAGGAGGACCAGACGCCGACCTCCGACCCCGAGCGGTTTGCGCGTCTGCTCGAAGGCCTGCGCCATCATTGCCCCGGCATGATCGTGCAGTTTTCAACCGGAGGCCGCTCCGGCCGGGGCGAGGAGCGTGGCGGCATGCTGCATCTGGGCTGCGACATGGCTTCGCTGTCGACGGGCTCGTGCAATTTTCCAAGCATCATCTACGAAAACTCTCCGGAGCTCATCCGTTTCCTCGCCCGGCGCATGCAGGATCACCACGTGAAGCCTGAGATCGAGGTGTTTGACCTTTCGATGCTCTATCAGGCGCTGGAGCTTGCCAGCCAGGGCGTGCTGCAGCGGCCGCTGCATGTGCAATTCGTGCTGGGCGTGAAGAACGCCATGCCGGCAGTGCGCCAGGCCTTTGACTTCATGGTGGACGAATTGACGCGCCTCGCCCCCGACTCGACCTGGGTCGCAGCTGGCATCGGCCGGCATCAGCTTGAGGTCAACCGCTGGTGCCTTGAGCGCGGCGGCCATTGCCGCACCGGTCTTGAAGACAATATCCGCTGGGATGAAACCCGTCTTGCCGCTTCCAATGCCGAGCTCGTCCACCGCCTCGCAGGCCTCTGCGCCGAGTATGGCCGCCACGCGGCAACGGCTGTGGAAGCTCGCGCCATTCTCGGGCTTGCGCCGGCCTAGGCGGCAGCCCCATACCTCAAGGAGAGAAGCATTCATGCCCCGTTTCGAACGCAAGGCCCTGATGGAAAAATTCCAGGACATGAAGCGCCGCCGAATTCCGATCATCGGCGGCGGTGCTGGAACCGGGCTTTCCGCCAAATGCGAGGAAGAGGGCGGCATTGACCTCATCGTGATCTACAACTCCGGGCGCTACCGCATGGCGGGGAGGGGCTCGCTTTCGGGCGTCCTGGCCTATGGCAACGCCAATGACGTGGTGCTCGAGATGGCGCGGGAGGTGCTGCCCGTCACACGGCGCACCCCGGTGCTCGCTGGAGTCAATGGCACCGACCCCTTCTGCATCTTCGACAAGTTCCTCGATGATCTGAAGGCGCTTGGCTTTTCCGGCGTGCAGAACTTCCCAACGGTTGGCCTCATCGATGGCGTGCTGCGCGCCAATCTCGAGGAGACAGGCATGTCCTATGGCCTCGAGGTGGACATGATCAGCCTGGCTCGCTCCAAGGACATGCTGACGACACCCTACGTCTTCAACGCCGGTGAGGCCGAGGCCATGGCGAGAGCCGGGGCGGACATCATCGTCTGCCATCTTGGCCTCACCACCGGCGGCAGCATCGGATCAAGGACTGCGCTGAAGCTCGCCGATTGCCCTGCGCTGGTCGATCAATGGGCCGAAGCCGCTCTCAAGGTCAATCCCGAAGCCATCATCATCGTGCACGGCGGTCCGGTCTCCATGCCGGAGGATGCTGCCTTCATTCTTCGCAACACGCGGAACTGCCACGGCTTCTATGGCGCCTCCTCGATGGAGCGCCTGCCCACCGAGATTGCCCTCGTGGAGCAGACACGCGCCTTCAAGGCCATTTCGTTCACCTGACCGGTTTGCGCAGCCAGCTCATGTCGGGATAGGGGATCGGTTCCTTCGCCCGGAGCAGGAAGCGGGAGAAGATTTCGCCATAGCCTTTCATCAGATAGCCGTTGTTGCGGGCGATCAGTGCCTCGCGCTCGGCACGATAGAAGGCTGGCAGCTTGTACCATGCCAGCGCCGGCCGCTCATGGTGTGCCACATGCAGGTTGTTGTTCAGGAACAAGAGCGACCAGAACGCCGAGGCCTCGACGATGATGGTACGGTGTTCAACTCTTTCGGCTGCCTGATGCTCGCAGTAGGACCGCACGAGCGCCAGCGAGATTCCCGGATAGGCGATCAGCAGATAATACTGCCAGAATGGCATGCCAGCGAGGAAGACCACATACCAGATGGTAATCGCCACGGCAGGGGCGAACCATGCCCAGGCCTTCAGTGTCTCGCGGTTGCCCGCGGCAATGTCGCGGAACTCGGATGACCAGAACCGCACGATGCTGATCGCGGGACCGATCGCCATCCGCCCTGCGAGCGTCTGGTTCATTTCATACAGCACGCGCCGCACCCCGCTTACCGCGGCCCAGTGCTCGGGCAGAAGGTAGTAGGACTCGGGGTCGAGCCGCGGGTCGGTCAGGTTTGCGTCATTGTGGTGGGTGAGGTGCGTGTCGCGATAGCGCAGGTAGGGCAGCCACAGCGTCGGCGTGACGATGACCAGTGCCTCGTTGACAAGCCGGTTCCCCGTCGGGTGTCCATGCAGAACCTCGTGCTGGAGCGAGGAGTGGAGGGCAGCACAATACGCCCCTACCGGAAGGATCACCCACCATGGCAGGCTGGCATGAAACCAGACGAGGGTTGCAAGAATCGCATAGACGGCTCCAATCAGCCCCACCGTTGGCCATTCTATGCTCCGTGTGCGTCCAGTCATCATGCTCAAATCCCTGCTGCGGTGGGTTCATACCATGTTTTGTGGCATTTTTTGAAGCCCCGGCGGTCTTAAGCCCAGCCTTGATTCCCCTGTCCTGTTGGTGCAATCGAACATCAGTTCTGAGCAGCTTCGAGGTTCGCATGCCACAGTATCGGTCCCGCACCACAACCCATGGCCGCAACATGGCGGGCGCTCGCGGCCTTTGGCGGGCGACCGGCATGAAGGACGAGGATTTCGGCAAGCCGATCATCGCCATTGCCAATTCCTTCACGCAGTTCGTGCCCGGCCATGTCCATCTCAAGGATCTGGGCCAGCTCGTTGCGCGCGAGGTTGAGAAGGCTGGCGGTGTCGCCAAGGAATTCAATACCATCGCCGTCGATGACGGTATCGCCATGGGCCACGACGGCATGCTCTATTCTCTGCCCTCGCGCGAGATCATCGCCGACTCGGTCGAATACATGGTGAACGCCCATTGTGCCGATGCCATGGTCTGCATCTCGAACTGTGACAAGATCACGCCGGGCATGCTGATGGCGGCGTTGCGCCTCAACATCCCGTGCGTCTTCGTGTCAGGCGGGCCCATGGAAGCCGGCAAGGTCGTGCTTTCGGGCGTTACCAGGGCTCTCGACCTCGTCGATGCCATGGTGGCGGCAGCGGATGAAAAGTATTCGGATGCCGAAGTGCAGGTCATTGAGCGTTCGGCCTGCCCGACCTGCGGCTCCTGCTCCGGCATGTTCACCGCTAATTCCATGAACTGCCTCACCGAGGCGCTCGGCCTGTCGCTGCCTGGCAATGGATCTGTCCTCGCCACCCATGCCGACCGCAAGCGCCTGTTCGTGGAGGCTGGTCACCTCGTGGTCGATCTGGCGCGCCGTTATTACGAGCAGGATGATGAAACTGCCCTGCCGCGCAACATCGCAGCCTTTGGTGCCTTTGAAAACGCCATGACGCTTGATATTGCCATGGGTGGCTCGACCAATACGGTGTTGCACATCCTTGCGGCGGCCCATGAGGCAGGCATTGATTTCACGATGAAGGATATCGACCGGTTGTCGCGGCGCGTGCCGGTCTTGTCCAAGGTCGCTCCGGCCAAGTCCGATGTTCACATGGAAGACGTTCACCGCGCTGGCGGCATCATGGCGATCCTGGGCGAGCTTGACCGCGGCGGCCTCATCAACCGGGACCTGCCCACCGTACATGCCCCGACGCTGGGAGAGGCGCTGGACCGCTGGGACATTGGCCGCACCAATTCGGATGCGGTGCGAGAGTTTTTCCGGGCAGCACCGGGCGGCGTTCCGACCCAGGTGGCCTTCAGCCAGTCCAGCCGCTGGGATGATCTCGACCTCGACCGCAAGACTGGCGTCATCCGCGATGTCGAGCATCCGTTCTCGAAGGACGGGGGCCTCGCGGTTCTCTATGGCAACATCGCTGAAGACGGCTGCATCGTGAAAACGGCAGGCGTTGATGAGTCAATTCTCAGGTTCACCGGCAAGGCCAGGGTTTTCGAGAGCCAGGATTCAGCCGTACACGGAATATTGAACCGTGGCGTTGAGGCGGGCGACGTGGTGGTGATCCGCTATGAGGGGCCCCGCGGCGGCCCTGGCATGCAGGAGATGCTCTATCCCACCAGCTATCTGAAGTCCAAGGGGCTCGGCAAGGCCTGTGCGCTCATCACCGATGGCCGCTTCTCGGGCGGCACGTCCGGCCTGTCCATTGGCCATGTATCGCCAGAAGCAGCCGAGGGTGGCCTGATCGCCCTTGTCGAGGAGGGTGATCCGATCGAGATCGATATCCCCAACCGCTCGATCCGCCTGGCCGTAGCCGATGCGGAGATCGCGCGCCGCCGCACTGCCATGCTGGCGCGGGGTGACAAGGCCTGGAAACCGGCAGAGCAGCGCAGGCGCAAGATCACCACCGCGCTCAAGGCCTATGCTGCCCTGACGACATCTGCCGCCACCGGTGCGGTGCGTGCGGTCAAGTGAGGCGCTGAGCATGTCTTTGCCCGTCAAGCTGCTCGAAGGTTACTCCAACTTCCGCGCCGGCCGCTACTCGTCAGAAGCAGAGCGCTATCGCAGGCTGGGCGAGGGAGCGCAGAAGCCGCGGGTCATGATCATTGCCTGCTGTGACTCTCGCGCTGCGCCGGAGACAGTTTTTGATGCAGGCCCCGGAGAGATGTTCGTGGTGCGCAACGTCGCCAATCTGGTGCCACCCTATACGCCGGATGGCGGCCATCACAGCACCTCTGCGGCGCTTGAATTTGCCGTCATGTCGCTCAAGGTGGAGCACATCGTCGTCATGGGCCACGGCCGCTGCGGCGGCATAAGGGCTGCCGTGCTGGACTCTTCGCCACTCACTCATACCGATTTCATCGGCAGCTGGATGCGCGCGATCAAGGACGTGACACGCATCGTACCGCGTGAAGATGGCTGTGATGACGCCCTGCACGAGCGGCATATCGAGCGCGCCTCGATCGAGCACTCGCTCGCCAATCTTCGCACCTTTCCTTGGATCCGCATGAAGGAGAACAGGCACGATCTTTCTCTGCATGGGGTCTGGTTTGATATCTCCATGGGCGAACTGCATGCCTATAATGAAGATCAAGCCAAGTGGTCAGCCATCGGAGGGGGCGAGGCATGAGCTACGTGATCGGCGTTGACGGTGGAACGGAATCAATCCGTGCCTTCGTTTTTGATCTCGATGGACGGCCGCTGGCTTCTGTAGCCACACCCTACAGGACGGAGTTTCCTCAGCCATCCTGGGCTGAGCAGAACCCGCAGGACTGGTGGATGTGCATGGGCCAGTCGGTCCGGGGTGCGGTGGCAAAAGCGGGCATCTCTTCTGGCGACATCATCGCCATCAGCGTTGATACGACCTGCTGCTCCGTCGTGGCGCTGGATGCTGCAGGCGAACCACTCAGGCCCTGCATGATCTGGATGGATGTGCGCTCGGCGGCGGAGGCCGATGCTGTTGCTGCAACCGGGGATCCCTTCCTACGTGTCAATGGTGGTGGTGCCGGCCCAGTGTCTGCGGAGTGGATGATCCCGAAGTCGCTCTGGATGAAGCGTCACCAGCCGGACATTTTTGCGCGCGCAGTGAAAGTCGGCGAGTACCAGGACTACATCAATTTCCGGCTCACCGGGCAGTGGGTTGGATCACTGGGCAATGCTGCAACCCGCTGGCACTATCAGACCCAGCATGGCGGGGTGCCGCGCTCGCTTCTCGCCACACTCGATCTGGCGGACCTCGAGGAGAAGTGGCCAAACCCAATCCTTGCACCCGGCACGCCCATAGGCCCTCTCGCGACCGATGCGGCAGCTCATCTGGGCCTTAGGCCCGGCATGTTGGTGGTGCAGGGTGGGTCGGATGCTTTCATGGGTGTCATCGGTCTTGGCGTCACGCTGCCGGGCGAGATGGCGCTCATCACCGGGTCCTCGCATCTTCACATTGGCATAGCCGATCGCGTCGTGCACAAGCCGGGCGTGTGGGGCACCTATATGGACGCTGTCTATCCGGGCAAGCCGATCATCGAAGGCGGTCAGACCTCGACGGGATCGGTCATCGCCTGGTTCAAGCGCCATTTTGCCGAGCATATGAGCTGGGATGATCTCAACGCGGGCGCAAGTGCCATTCCGCCAGGGGCGGAAGGCCTGCTCGTGCTGGATCATTTCCAGGGCAACCGTACACCCTACACGGATGCGCTTTCGCGCGGCGCTATCACCGGGCTCACACTGAAGCACACGCCCGCGCATGTCTTCCGCGCCATTATCGAGGGCATTTGCCTTGGTACGCGCCTGATTACCGACAGTTTCGGAGAGGCCTTCACGCCGCGCCGCATCGTGCTGGCGGGCGGGGCCTCGAACTCACCGCTCTGGCTCCAGATTCATGCCGACACGATCGGCGCGCTTATCGAGCTCACCGAGGTTGCCGACGCTCCGGCGCTGGGCTGCGCCATTCTCGCTGCCCATGGCGCTGGCAAGTATCCCAGCATCGAGGAAGGCTGCGCCGCCATGGTGCGCTCGAAGGCAATGATCGAGCCTAACGCGGCCAACACCCGTTTCTACGAGACCGAAATGCTGCCCCGCTATGCGAAGCTCTATTCCGCGCTGAAGGGCCTGCGCGGCTAGGAAGATTCACAATGTCAATCAGCCACCTCCGGAAGGTGTGCTGCTGTCTTGTCACATAATAGGAATAAAGTCAAGAGGAAAAAAGTCCCGGTCCCTACAGTCTCTTGAGGCCGGCCTCGATCTCGGTGCGGCGGTTTTCCAGAAACGGCGGTAATGACAGCGTGGTGCCGAGCTTGTCCATCGGCTCGTCGGTGGCGAAGCCCGGCGCGTCGGTTGCCAACTCGAAGAGGACGCCATTGGGTTCGCGGAAATACAAGCTCTTGAACCAGAACCGGTCGACGGGGCCGGAGTTGGGCACCCGCATGGACCGCAGGCGGGAGGCCCAGGCATCATAATCAGCATACGGAATGTTGAACGCGACGTGGTGCACGCCGCCGGCGCCCTGCTGGGCGGGTGGCAGAGAGGGGTCTACCGTCACATGCAATTCGCCAACGGCCCCGGGCCCATCCATGCGGTAGATCAGCGTGTCGCCGGAGCGGCCCGCGGCTGTCATGTTCATCAGCTTGGTCAATACCATGTCTGTCGGGTCCGGATCGGCAACGCTCATGGTGATGGGGCCAAGCCCCCTGATCTGGTGTTCGGCGGGAACCGGGCTCTGCTCCCAGGGATGGGCATCGCCATGGCTGTCCACCACCAGCGCCAGCCTCTGGCCTTCATGGTCCTCGAAGGCAAGCGTCGGACGTCCGTTTTCTTCCGCGATTCCGGCTTGCTGCACGCCGAGAGTCTTGAATCTCTGCTGCCACCAGCCAAGCGAGGCCTCTGACCCGACGCGCAGGCCGGTGCGGGTCACTGAATGGCTGCCACGTCGTTCGCGGCCCACCGGCCAGTCGAAGAAGGTGATGTCGGTGCCGGGCGAGCCTACGCCATCGGCGTAGAACAGGTGATAGGCCGAAGTGTCGTCCTGGTTCACCGTCTTCTTGACGAGCCGAAGCCCCAGCGCCTCTGTGTAGAAGCGGTAATTGCCCGGTGCATCGGCGGTAACGGCGGTGAGGTGGTGAAAGCCCTTGAGGTTCATGGCGACCTTTTCGTTGATCTGGTTCAGCCGCCCTGGATGCGCGGCAGGAGATAGATTTCGGCGCCTTCGGGAAGCGGCGTTTCCCAGCTGTCGCGATAGATCCTGCCGTCGATCGAGACGGCCACGCCGCGGGCAAGATGAAGGCCCATGCCGGGGTAGGCCTCCTCGAGCTTGCGGAACAACTCGCGGATGGTCTTTGCCTCAATCTGAACGACGGACGCCCCATCCGCTGCCGGACGGAGCGCCCCCCACAGGTGGATATCGGCCAAATCAGGCCTTCTTGGTCTTCTTCGCAGCCTCAAGCGCCTTGAGCACGCGTGGCGGCGACATCGGTACATGCGTCATGCGCACGCCGAAGGCGTTCGACACGGCATTGGCGATGGCGGCGATCGGCGGCACGATCGAGGTTTCGCCAACGCCGCGCACGCCATAGGGGTGGTTGGGGTTGGGAATCTCGAGGATCTGCGTGTCGATCATGGGCAGGTCGGAGCACACCGGGATGCGATAGTCGAGGAAGCCCGGGTTCTGCAGGCGCCCGTCCTTGCCGTAGATGTACTCCTCGTTCAGCGCCCAGCCGATGCCCTGTGCCGCTCCGCCCTGGTACTGGCCTTCGACATAGGTCGGGTGAACTGCCTTGCCGGCATCCTGGATGACCGTATAGCGCACCACGCGCGAGCGGCCTGTCTCCGGATCAACCTCGACGTCGCAGATGTGGGTGGCGAAGGACACGCCCGCACCATCCGCCACGATCTCGGCATGGCCCGCCACGGGGCCGCCGGTGTTGCCGGCAGCCGCAGCGATTTCCTTGAGCGACAGCGGCGCGAGGTTGCCGTACTTGCTGCCAATGGCCTTGGCGTGTCCGTTTTCCCAGGACACGTCGGAGACCGGGATTTCCCACATTTTGGCGGCGCGTTCCTTCAGGATCTCGATGGTGTTGCGGGCCGCGAAGATGCCCGCCATCGAGGACGAGAAGGTGCCGCGGCTGCCGTCGGTCATGTCGTTGTGGCCGAGTGCGCCGGTGTCGGCCACGGTGCACTTCACCTGGTCATAGGGGATGCCCAGTTCCTCGGCCACACACAGCGCGAGAGAGGCGCGCGAACCGCCCACGTCAACCGTGCCCACCGTGAGCGTTACGGTGCCGTCGGGTCCGACATTGATGTCCGTACAGGTCTGGCCACCGAAGTTGAACCAGAAGCCGCAGGCATAGCCGCGTCCCTGGTTCTTGCCGAGCGGGGCCTTCATGTGCGGATGCTTGCGTGCCGCTTCCAGCGTCGGGCCGATGCCGATCGGACCGTAGACCGGGCCATAGGAAGACCTGGTGCCCTGCTTGGCGGCATTCTGGATGCGAACCTCGAGCGGATCCTTGCCGATGGTCCTGGCAAGTTCGTCAATGACGCTTTCCACCGCGAAGGCAGCCATTGGCGCTGACGGCGCACGATAGGCCGCCGACTTCGGGCGGTTCACCAGCACCTCATAGCCGCGGGTCTTGACGTTCTTCAGGTCGTAGCAGGCGAAGGCCGTCATGGCGCCGAGTTCGGCCCACATCGAGAGATAGGGTCCCGAGGCGTAGCGCAGCTCTGCCTTGCCTGCCGTGATCGTGCCATCCTTCTTGATGCCGATCTTGACATCGATCGAGGTGGCGCTGGTGGGCCCCGAGGCGCGGAACACCTCGCCGCGGCTCATCACGATCTTCACGGGGCGGTTGGCCTTGCGCGACAGCGCCAGGGCCACGGGCTCCATCCAGACATGGGTCTTGCCGCCGAAGCCGCCGCCGATCTCGGAGGAGGTGACACGCAGCTTCGACACGTCCATGCCCAGCAGCATGGCGCAATGGTTGCGATAGACGAAGTGGCCCTGGGTGCAGACCCAGAGTTCGCCGGTGCCGTCCGGGCTGACGCTGGCCACGCATGCGTGCGGCTCGATGTAGCCCTGGTGCGTCTGCTCGGTCTTGAAGGTGCGCTCGATGACGACATCCGCGTCGGCGAAGCCCTTTTCCACGTCGCCATGGCCGAACTGGGTGATCTTGGCCACGTTCGAGGCGGTCTTGGGCTTGCTCTCGCCACCCTCGGTGAAGACCTTCTCATGCAGGATCGGCGCCTTGGGCTTCATCGCCTCGTCGACGTCGGTGACGTGCGGGAGAACCTGGTAGTCGACCTTGATCAGCTTGAGGGCCTGCTTGGCCGTCTCCATGTCGACTGCGGCGACGGCGGCCACTGCATGGCCGTCATAGAACACCTTGGTGCGCGCCATGCAGTTGTCGAGGATGTCGAACATGCCCTGGTCACCGTTGGTGAGGTCAGGAAGATCGGCAGCCGTCAGCACTGCCTTGACGCCAGAAAGCTTCTCGGCCTTGGAGATGTCGATCCGCTTGATCTTGGCGTGGGCATGGGGCGAGCGCAGGATCAAACCCACGAGCTGGCCCGGCATGTTGTGGTCGGCGCCATATTTGGCGCGGCCAGTGACCTTGTCGATGCCGTCAGGCCGCAGCGGCCTCGTTCCGACGGACTTGAACGACTTGGCGTGATAGGAGGCGTCAAGCGGCATGGGTCAGGCTCCTCTCATAACTTTGGCGGCGTCCTGGACGGCGCGCACGATCTTGTCATAGCCGGTGCAGCGGCAGAGATTGCCAGCAAGACCGAAGCGGATTTCTTCCTCAGACGGGTCCGGGTTCTTTTCCAGCAGGGCCTTGGCGGCCATCAGGAAGCCCGGTGTGCACACGCCGCACTGCAGTGCGGCATGCTCGATGAACTTGGTCTGCAGCGGATGGAGATCGGCGCCATCCGCCAGTCCCTCGACGGTTTCGACCTTGCGGCCCTCGGCCTCGATGCCGAGCACCAGGCAGGAGCAGACCAGTCGGCCATCGAGGATCACGCTGCATGAGCCGCAATCGCCGGTGCCGCAGCCTTCCTTGACCCCGGTGAGGCCCAGCCGGTTGCGCAGGACATCCAGCAGCGTTTCAGCCGGATCGCAGGCGAACTCGGCGCGGTCGCCGTTGACGGTTGTGGAAACGAGAACGGCCATGATCACTTTCCTCCTGCGCGGCTGTAGGCGATCTTCGCAGCGCGCTGTGCCAGAACAGCGGCGACCTTGGTGCGGAACTCCACAGTGCCGCGCTTGTCATCGATCGGGCGGCAGGCGGCGGAGGCAGCCTGGCCCAGTTTCTCCAGCGCGGCGGCGTCGAGCTTCGTGCCGATGATCGCTCGGGCAGCGGCGGCCACCAGAAGCACGGTGGGCGCAACCGCGCCCAGCGATACGCGTGCCGCGGTGATCACGCCTTTGGCATCGATCGTCAGATTTACCGCAGCGCTGACCACCGCGATGTCCATTTCTGAACGCGGAATGAAGCGAAGATAGGCATCTCCGGAGCGGGCCTTCCGCGCCGGCAGTACCAGCGCCTCGACCAGTTCACCCTTCTTGAGGGATGTCTTGCCGGGACCAATCGGCACCTGCTCGACCGGCACGGCGCGCTTGCCCTT
>NZ_JBIIDX010000133.1:0-9748 GCF_044238155.1 Aestuariivirga sp.
GCAAAATCATCCCAGCCATGGACCTCGGCACCGCCGAGTTTCAGCGCCTCGATACAGGCGGTGCCGGAGCGCGCCAGCCCGAAAACAGCGATCTTCCTGCCCTTGAATGTGATCGCCGGGAACACAGTCTACCTCAGCTTCAGGGTTGCAAGGCCAAGCAGCGCCAGAACGATGGCGATAATCCAGAACCTTATGACGATGGTCGGCTCCTTCCAGCCCTTCTGCTCGAAGTGATGGTGGAGGGGAGCCATGGCAAAAACCCGTTTTCCGGTCATCTTGAACGATGCCACCTGGATGATGACGGAGAGCGTTTCCAGCACGAAAAGACCACCGATGATGGCGAGCACGATCTCATGCTTGGCGGCCACCGCAATGGCACCAAGCGCGCCGCCAAGTGACAACGAGCCCGTGTCGCCCATGAAGATCATGGCGGGAGGCGCGTTGAACCACAGAAAGCCAAGCCCTGCACCGACGATGGCGCCGCAGATGATCGCCAGTTCGCCAGACCCGCGCACGAAATGCAGCTCGAGATAGTTGGAGAAATTGAAGTTGCCGACCAGATAGACAATCAGGCCGAGGCTCGCAGCCGCGATCATCACCGGAACGATCGCCAGGCCATCAAGACCATCCGTCATGTTCACCGCATTGCCAGCACCCACCACCACGAACATGCCAACGAAGATGAAGAACATGCCAAATGGGATCAGAACATCCTTTAGGAACGGCACGGCAAGAGACGTGGAAAGGGGCTTCTCCCCAATCCACATGAAGATTCCCACCGCCACCCCGGCGATGGCGAATTCGGCCAGCAACCGAACCTTGCCGGAAAACCCCTTGGTCGAGGCCTTGGTCACCTTGAGAAAATCATCATAGAAGCCGATTGCCCCGAAACCGAGTGTGACGAACAGGACAGCCCACACATAGAGATTGCGCAGATCGGCCCACAACAGGGTTCCAACAAAAATGCCGAGCAGGATCATCAGCCCACCCATGGTGGGCGTTCCCTGTTTTTCAACGATGTGGCGCTGTGGTCCATCGGAACGGATGGGCTGGCCCCTGCCCTGTTTGATCTTTAGCAGGGAGATGATGCGCGGGCCAAACAGGAAGACGAAGACCAGCGCCGTCATGATCGCAAGCCCGGTACGCGTCGTCTGGTACCGGAACACGTTGAACGCGGAAATGTCATCGGACAGGCTGGTCAGCAACAGGAAAAGCATCAGGTGTCCTTCACTACAGGAGGATGAGCAGAGCGGACTGCCTCGGCAAGCGGCCCCATGCGACTGCCGAGCGAGCCCTTGATCATGATGACATCGCCGGGCCTGAGGCTGCCGAGCAACGCCTCGCGCAAGCCCTCCGAGTTTTCCGCATAGGCACCGCGCTTCTCCGGCTCTATGCCGGACCACAGGCTTGCCATATGCGGCCCAGAGGCAAACACGAGGTCAACGCGGGCATCGTTCAGTGGCGCCAGCAGACCAGCGTGAAGTTCGGAACTTCTCGCGCCAAGCTCCAGCATGTCGCCCAACACGGCAATGCGCCGGCCACGCTTGCCCGGCCGGGCGCTACCAAGCAGGGCGAGTGCCGCAGCAACGGAAGCCGGATTGGCATTGTAGCTTTCATCGATCAGCAGCAGTTCGCCTCCTGCGATGGCCAGCGTTTCACGCACGCCACGGCCCTTGGCCGGCCGCGCGGCTGCCAGCGCCAGTGCAGCACGGGCCAGATCTGCGCCTGTCAGCTTGGCGGCAGCCAGAACAGCAAGACTGTTGAGCGCCATGTGCTCGCCTGGAAGGCCTAGTTTGTAGATGATGGTCTCGCCCATCACGCTGGCAGTGATGCAGCAGCAGGTTTCATGGAGTGCTGCCTGCTGCAACCGCACATCAGACTCGGGGTGCTTGCCGAATGACACGATGGCGTCAACACCGCAGTGACGGGCAGCCGCCGCAAGCCGGTCGAAGTATGGCGTGTCACGGCTGATCACGGCATGACCGCCCGGGACAAGGCCGGTGAAGATTTCGGCCTTGGCGTCTGCAATGGCATCAAGCGAGGGGAAATTACCGAGATGGCTGGCAGCGATGGTGGTGACAATCGCCACATGCGGCTGAACCATGGCAACCAGCGGGGTGATTTCACCAGCGTGGTTCATGCCGATCTCAAAGACGCCGAAGGCGGTCTCGCGCGGCATGCGGGCGAGCGTCAGTGGCACGCCCCAGTGATTATTGAAGGATGCAGCAGACGCGTGGGTTGCGCCTGAGGCCGTGAGCGCCGTGCGCAGCATTTCCTTGGTTGAAGTCTTGCCCACGCTTCCAGTGACAGCCACGATCTGACCCTGGCACCGGGCACGTGCGGCGCGGCCCATGTTCTCGAGACCACGCAAGGGGTCACCGGACACCTCAAGCACCGGACCAGCGGCCAGCATCTCCGGCGTGACCCGCGAGACTACGGCAAGCCCCGCACCCGCCGCGAGGGCGGGTGCAACAAAATCATGGCCATCATGGCGTTCGCCACGGATCGCGACGAACACATCGCCCTCTGCAATGCTGCGAGAATCAATGCTGACGGCGGTGAGAGGCTTTTTCACCGTGCCATGCAGACGCCCGCCAGTGGCCGCAAGCAATTCCTGGATGGTCCAGAGCGCCTCAGCCATGGCCGTCACGCCCCTCAATGGCAGCAAGAACTGCCGCGTGATCGCTGAACGGCAGAGTCTGCTTACCAATCTTCTGGCCTTCCTCATGCCCTTTGCCCGCGACGACCATTACGTCCCCGGCAGACAGATCCGCAACAGCAGCACGGATGGCATCGGCGCGGTGACCGATTTCGATGGCATGAGGCGCGGCCGCCAGAATGGCTGCACGGATCTGGGCCGGATCTTCACTGCGAGGGTTGTCATCCGTGACATAGACCACATCGGCCAGGCGCGAGGCGATCGCCCCCATCAGTGGCCGCTTGGCACGGTCACGGTCGCCGCCACAGCCAAACACGAGCACGAGCCGCCCCGCCGCATATGGACGCAAAGCGGCAAGTGCATTCTCCAAGGCATCAGGCTTGTGGGCATAATCGACGAAGACCGGCGCCCCGCTCCTGCTGCGGCCGACGAGCTCGAGCCTGCCACGCGCACCCTTGATCTGCCCAAGCGCCGCGATGACACGCGCGGCATCGCTTCCCGTGCTGATGACAAGCCCCGCAGCGACGAGCGAGTTCGAAACCTGGAAATCACCCACAAGAGGAAGCATCACGCTGAACCGCTGCGACCGGACATCCAGCTCAAGGCGCTGGCCCGCCGTCTCACGCGCAACATTCAAGAGCCTGATGCCAAGTCCGTTACGACCCACGCTCCAGACATCCAGCTTCGCCGCCCGGGCACGCTCCGCGGCCGCCTCGCCATGTGGGGTATCAGTGTTGACGACGGCAGGACTGCCTGGTGGCAGCAGGTCCTCAAAGAGCCGCATCTTGGCATCGAAATAGGACTGAAGGTTCGGGTGATAGTCGAGATGATCATGCGAGAGATTGGTGAAACCAGCCGCCGAGAGCCGAAGCCCGTCCATGCGATATTGATCAAGCCCATGACTCGAAGCCTCGATGGCCATATGTGTGACCCCCTCCGCCGCGAAATCAGCGGCAATGCGCTGCAGGGTCATGGCATCCGGGGTGGTGTGTTCGAGCGCCACGTTGCCAGACGGCGAAACAGCGCCAACCGTTCCGAGACTTGCGGCACGCAAACCAAGCGCGCCCCACAGCTCGCGCACGAAGGTCGCAACCGATGTCTTGCCGCTGGTGCCCGTGACGGCCACGACCGTGTCCGGCTGGGCGCCAAAGAAGCGGGCCGCCATGAGCGAATAGAGACGGCGCGGATTGCCGCTGGCAACCAGTGGCACGCCAGATGCCTGCACGCGCTCGCCAGCAACGACCGCAACCGCACCCTGAGCCACAGCCTGTGGAATGAAGCTTGCACCGTCCGCAGCTGTTCCGGGGAGTGCGGCAAAAACGAAACCCGGCCTGACAAGCCGACTGTCGGACGTCAGCCCGGCCACGCGCAGGCTGGCCACGGCACCCGAAAGCACCGCATCACCATCAACCAGCTGCCCCAGTGTCTTCAGCAACGGCCCATCATTCCTTCTCGGTCGCCTGCTTGGCCTCGAGCTTGGCTATCTTTTCCAGATCTTCGGCTGAGAAAACCGGTTCAACGCCCAGCATAGGCGCGATGCGCTCAATGACCTTGCCAGCCGTTGGAACGGCGTTCCAGCCAGCTGTCGCAAAACCGTATGTCCCGGGCGTTGCCTTGGGCTCATCGAGCATGACCAGAACCAGATACTGCGGATCATCCATTGGGAAGGCACCAATGAAGGAGGTGATCCGGTTATCCTTCGAGTAGCGGCCGTTCACCACCTTTTCCGCCGTACCCGTCTTGCCGCCAACCCGGTAGCCGATCACATCGGCCTTAGATGCCGATCCCACCTGTGCATTCAGCCGGAACAGCTGGCGGAGAAGGGCACTGGTTTCAGGCTTCACGATGGTACGTGACAAGGCGAGCGCATCCTGCTCGCTACGCCGAAGGAGAGTCGGGGCAATCAGATGCCCGCCATTGATCAGGCCCGCCACCACGGCTGCACCCTGCAGAGGCTGCACGGCAAATCCATGGCCAAAAGCCGCCGTCGCGGTGGCAAGCTTGCTCCAGCGGCGGGGCAGCAACGGCCGGGCACTTTCGGGCAGTTCCGTCTGCAAGCGATCCATCAGACCGACGCGCCGCAGGAATTCCTGGTGACGCTCAGTACCAACCTCAAGGGCCATGCGCGCCGTACCAATATTCGAGGAAAAAGTGAAAACTTCAGGAAGCGTCAGCACCCGGCGCTGCGGGCGAAAATCACTGATGCGGGCACTGCCGATCACCAGTGGATAGCGCGCATCGAACCTGCTCTCAAGACTGGCTGTGCCATAGTCAAGCGCCATGGCAAAGGTTACCGCCTTGATCACGGAGCCCAACTCATAGACACCGCTCGTCATGCGGTTCTGCTGGTCTCTGGTGAAGTTCTTCTTCTCCTGATTGGGATTGAAATCCGGCAGCGACACCAGCGAAAGAATCTCGCCAGTCTTGACGTTCATGACAATGCCGCCACCCGCAATTGCCCCGAACTTGATGATGGCATCCGAGATCTCGTCAATCATGGTGGCCTGCACCCGCATGTCGACGGATAGCTGGGCGGGTGCGCTGCGGTGCTCCGCCGGATCGGCAAGCGATGCGGTGTAGATTGCGCCCTGATTGTCAAGATACTGTTCGATGCCGGCAATGCCCTTGTTGTCGAGATCGACATAGCCCGTCACATGGGCACCAAGCCGGCCTTGCGGATATACGCGGCGGCGTTCGTTGACGTAGCTCACGCCGGGAATGCCAAGATTATAGACGGCGTCGCGCTCTTCCGGGGACACCTGCCGCTTGATCCATGCAAAGCGCTTGGCCGTGGTGAGCTTGCGGCGCAGGTCGCGGGCATTGAGATCTGGCATGGTGGCCGTGAGCAATTCGACGGCCTCGTCAATGTCGATGATCTTCGAAGGATCGGCAAAGATAGAGGCCACTGCGACATCAGTTGCCAGCAACACCCCATTGCGATCGACGATATCCGGACGCGGCAGACGGTCCTCGACGACGGGACGGACGCTGCTCTCATCAGACTTGGGGAACAGCGTCAGATGGGTGAGCTGGGCAGCAATGGCCAGAAATGCCGCAGCGAAACAGATGCCAAGCAGCCTGATACGATTCTGCCCACCCAGACGGCGGGACGCCTGTTCCTCCAGAGCCTTGGCGGACATGCCCTCGGTCATTGCTGCAACTCACCAATGATGGCGCCGATGGGATCGGACCCCTGGGCTTCGAGCTTGATGATGGGTTCGGGCGGCACGTGATTCACGATGTCCTCGAACTTCACGATCTGACCCGCCTTCAAAGTAGAAAGGCCAAGATGCTGCTCGGCCAGAGCGTGCAGCCGGTCGGGACGGGTGAGGCTCGACCACTCGGCATTTAGAAGCCTCATGTTTTCCGTTTCCTCGCCAATTTCGCGCTTGAGCCGCGCGATATCGCGCTCCAGGCCGCGGGTGGCGTGTTCGAGCGAGTAGACAACGAAGCCCGACACCAGCAGTGTAAAGATGAGAATGAAATTCAGGAACTTGTGCATCTAGTGACGCGTCCCTCGGCGCGTGCCAGCGCGGGCAGGCCGGACGAAGGGCGGCGCGGATGTCCGGACAGCCGCCCTGAGCTTGGCAGAGCGGGCCCTGGGATTGAGAGCTGCCTCCTCATCAGAGGCCGCAACATGGCCCTTGAAGGCTGGCAGGAATGACGGTTCAGGACCTTCCGCTGCAGCCGGCAGATGACGCGAGGACGAGGGCAGCCGCCCGCAGCGCGACGCGAAGAACTGCTTCACGATGCGGTCTTCCAGCGAATGAAAGGTGACCACAACCAGACGCCCACCCGGAGAGAGCAGCCGCTCGGCCGCACACAGGGCTTGTGTGAGTTCGTCGAGCTCGGCATTCACGTGAATGCGCAAGGCCTGAAAGGTGCGGGTCGCCGGATGAATGCGGTCGGTGGGCCGTGGCCGACCCGTGACGCGCTCGATAACACGGACCAGTCCAAGCGTCGTGGTGATGGGAGCCTCAACCCGCGCCGCCACAATGGCGCGGGCGATGGCGCGGGCGCGGGGCTCTTCACCAAACTTGAAAATGATATCGGCGAGTTCTTCCTGCGGCAGCATGTTGACATCATCCGCAGCACTCGGACCCTCACCGCTCATGCGCATGTCGAGGGGCCCGTCGCGCAGGAAAGAAAACCCGCGCGCCGGATCGTCGATCTGCATCGAGGACACACCGACATCAAGCACAACTCCATCAATGACAGTTTGACCCGTCGCAATGACCAGTGCTTCCATATCGGAGAACCGACCTTCAACCAGAGTCAGGCGCCCCGCGAAGGCTTGCAGCAAGGCCTGACCGGCACGGACCGCGGTGGGATCTCGGTCGATCGCCACCACACGAGTGTCGGCAGCCACCAGAATGGCACTGCTGTACCCTCCGGCGCCGAACGTGCCATCAACATAAACGCCGCCATCGTGCGGCTGGAGAGCACGCAACACCTCAGCCAGCATTACCGGCACATGGGGGCGGTCAGAGATCGAGCGGGCGGCGGCCATCGGAAGCCTAAGTCACGGTGAAAAAGGCGTTAATCGTCAGCAGACATTGCCGCCGGCCCGCTTAACAAATGGTTTCGATTTCGCCTGTGGCGAAGGAGAATGCCAGCCGGTCTGTAAGCCGGGTTCTGTCCGTGCGAGTTGCCCCGCAGTGGATGACCATTCATCTGGAACGCCCGTTGCCGGACGCTTCACGCAACCTACCCGGGTGGCTGGGCCGGAAACGGCCCCGACAGCCTTGCAGCCGCCCCGCCACCCCTATTCGGTCTTGCTCCCGGTGGGGTTTGCCCTGCCACCGTCATTGCTGACGGCGCGGTGCGCTCTTGCCGCACCATTTCACCCTTGCGCCAGGCCGAGGCCCGGGTCGCGGTATCATTTCTGTGGCACTTTCCCTGGGGTCGCCCCCGCCGGGCGTTACCCGGCACCGTGTTTCCATGGAGCCCGGACTTTCCTCCCCCGCGCCCTTTCGAGACATGCGGCGGCGGTCATCCGACCAGCTGGCTTCTGGGAGGTAGGCGCTTTGACGGCCAAGATCAATGCGCTTCTCTCGGGCCTCTCAGCTATTGACCGAAAACCACCCGGCCATCGCATACCGTCAAGCGCGGGCTGATCGCACGGAGCGCAGAGGGATCAGCGGCCTCCAGATCGACTGGCATGAGACAGATATCGGCGAGCAGGCCCTCCTGCAGAACACCTGTCTTGCCATCCATGAAGCCAGCATAGGCGCCATCGGCGGTGTAGGAGTGGAGGGCATCGGCAAGGCTCTGGCGATTGTCGGGCATCGAGTTGTTCCAGCGTACACGGGTCATCGCCGACTGAATTGACCACAGGGGGTCAATGTCGGAGACCGGCCAATCGGTACCGAACACAAGCCTTGCGCCCGCCCGGCGCAGGGCCGACCATGCGAAGGCATGAGGCCAGCGCGCGGCGCCGATCCGCGAGAGGTAAGGTTCCAGCGGCAGGCCGTGACAGCCGGGCGGATGAGGCGGCTGCATCGAGGCGATGACCCCCAGAGCAGCAAACCGGGGAATGTCATCCGGGTGGATGACCTCGACATGCTCGACCCGGTGGCGCGAGTCGCGCCGGCCGTTGGCCTTGATCGCAGCATCGTAACCATCGAGCACAATGCGCACGGCGCCATCGCCAATGGCATGTACGGCAATCTGCAGGCCACGTCTGTCCGCAGCAATGGCAATCTCGGCAAAACGCCGGGCTTCAAACAGCGGCTCGCCACGCCAGCCTGGCCGATCGGCATAGTCCTCCATCATCACCGCGGTACCGGAATCGATCACTCCGTCCATGAACAGCTTCACAGACCCCGAGGACAGCATATCCGAGCGATAGCGTCTGGCCATGTCCTCCGCCTTGTCGAGCATCGCCAGATCCATGAAATTCTTGAAGTGGAACGGCACTCTCACTCGGGCCGTGAGGCTGTCGCGCTTCTGTAACTCCTGCAGCAGTTCAAGCGTGTAAAGATTTCCATCCATGTTCTGAATGAAAGTGATGCCGTGCGCCGCAGCGTGCGCAAGCCCGGTGCGCATGATTTCAAGGTCGGATTCAAACTCTGCCCCGGCAGGATAAGGGTCTGGCTCACCGCCAGTCACAAGTCCCAGCCGGTCACGCATGCCCTTGCGGGACAAGGCCCGGACCGGGTCAATGGCCTGGCCTTCACGCAATTCACCCCGGGCCAGGCCATCTTTGGCCATGACGATCTCGTTGCCTGGACCGAGCGTTCGGCCCCTCAGCATGCCAGCCTTCTCGAGAGCCAGCGTATTGGCCCAGGCGGTGTGGTGGTCCGGCGAATAGACGAGGATCGGACGGTCGCGGACGATCGAATCAAGATGATGGCGGGAGAGCGGTTCATGCTCGCCGATGATCACGTAGTCAGCCTGTTCGCCGATGATCAGATCGTCACCGGGATTGTCGCGGATATAGGCTTCGATGCGCGACCTGAGCTCGGCCAGGCCGCGGGTGCCGAAAAGGTTCAGGTGGCTGAGCTCCGCCGCCCCGGCAAAAAGGTGCATGTGGCTCTCGACGAAGCCCGGCAGAATTGTGCCGCCCCCAGCGTCAATCACTCGGGTGGCGCCCCCCTTGCAGGCCATGACTTCGGCATGGCTGCCGACACGACTGATCCGGTTTCCGGACACGGCCAGCGCCTCTGCCCTTGGCTGCGACGGGTCCATGGTGAGCAGCCGGCCATTGGTTATGATGAGAGAAGCCGTCATGGGCGGGGGCCCTCCCAGCCGATGCCTTCTGCTTCCATCATCGCCTCCCAGGCGGGACGTGACGTCACGAGGCCGACCAGCGTCTTGATGTGGGCGTAGTCGGTAGCTGGCCGCCCCATGCCGCGCGTCCAGCGACAGAGCATGGCCAGAAAGATGTCAACGGCGGAGAACGACCGCCCCAGCATGTAGGGTCCGGTTGCCGCAAGCCCGGCATCAATCTTGCCGAACATGCCGGCCATGCGCCGCTCCGATATCGACTTGAGTTCCTCGCGGGAGGCAGAACTGTCAAGATAATGATCGGCGTGCCACCAATGCTGCAGCTCTTCCTGCAGCGTATTCGTGAGATAGAACAGCCAT
>NZ_JBIIDX010000245.1:0-2690 GCF_044238155.1 Aestuariivirga sp.
AGGGCTTTTCCTTCAATCCCCAAAATACGGGCCTTGGCATGCAAAGCTGAGGTCAATATGGGAATTTGCCACCCCAACCAAGACCGCGCCGTCAAGCCGTGATCTTGTAAAAGCAGCGCCATCAATCCAGCCGTAACCTGTTCCCCCGTTGACACCACCGTGTCATATTCCCGTGGATCGTGCATGGGGCTGGCCTCTTCGACCCAGCGCACCAGTTGGTTGGTGGTGCCGGCCATGGCGGAAACAACGATGGCCACTTGGTGGCCGGCTTGGACTTCGCGGGCCACGATGGATGTGACATGGCGCATGCGGCCAATATCGGCCACAGAGGTTCCCCCAAATTTTAAAACCAAACGCATGGCCTGTTCAAAACAACAGGCCTAGGCCGCGCCGCCTGGGAACGTCATGCCCTTAAATCGCTTGTTAAAGCGGGACAATTGTCCGGCGTCGCTTAATTTCCGCTGACCACCCACCCAAGCGGGATGGGTTTTGGGGTCAATGTCCAAATTCATGGTATCCCCAGGCTTTCCCCACGTGGTGCGGGTTTTAAAGGACGTTCCATCGGTCATCACAACCGTAATTTCATGGTATTTGGGGTGAATGCCAGATTTCATAACACAAAAGCCTCTTTGAAAATCAAGGGCCTCACCTTAAAAGAAGCCCCAGAATTGTCAAGGACCTAATTTACATCCATCCCATGGACAATCCATCCTTGGCGGGGTGTTGCCCGCCCTAAACCTTGGCTTTGTGCGGGGGGTAGGGTGTGTCAAAAAAATCTCAAAAAAAACCTTGCATGCGGGGCGTGGTTTGTGTATCACGGGTTTCGTTTTGATTGCGCCAACAGAGGTTTGCAAAGGCAACGCAAGAAAAGCGCTGTGTCAACGTTTTTGGGGTCTTTATGCGAAATGAGCACCACGACAACTGCTACAGCCCTGTCCTTGCGACAGCTTTGTGATCCTGCGGTTTTGTATCGCCCCCATGCTTTGGCGGCAGCAACCCAGTATTTTCACGACAATTTTCAGGCCCGGTTGCTTTACGCGGTAAAGACCAACCCCGATCCTGTCATCTTGGCCGATTTGTATCGGGCAGGGGTGCGTTCCTTTGATGTGGCGTCCTTGACAGAGGCGGAGGATCTCTCTGGCCGATTCCCCGATGCGACTTTATTTTATATGCATCCTGTGAAGCCCCGTCATGCCATCGCTAGGGCCTATCACGATTTTGGCGTGCGGCACTTTTCGTTGGATTCTGAGGTTGAGCTGAAAAAAATCCTAGAAGAAACAGGCTATGCCAAGGATCTTTCGCTGCATGTTCGTCTGGCCATGCCCAACAGTTATTCGGAAATTACGCTGGCCAACAAATTCGGTGTGGCCTTGCATGATGCACCGGCGTTGATTGGGTTGGTGTCCCAGCATGCGGCTGAGGTGGGGATATCCTTTCATGTGGGATCCCAGTGCATGAATCCCGATGCGTATCGCATTGCCATTCGCATGTGCCGCACGGTGTTGGATGATCTGCCCACCGCCCCGCAGTATTTTAATGTCGGGGGTGGGTTTCCGTCCATTTATCCCGGGTTAACGCCGCCGGATTTGCATTTGTATTTTGATGCCATCCACGAAGCCTTTTCCCACCTGCCAAACCACGAAAACATGACCCTGCTGGCCGAGCCCGGACGCGCCTTGGTGGCCGAAAGCGGATCGGTTCTGGTGCGTGTGGATATGCGGCGGGGCGATACGTTGTATATCAACGATGGCACCTACGGCAGTTTGTTTGATGCGGGGCAGCTTGGGTTTGTGTTTCCTACGCGTCTGCATCGCTCGTCCTTGCGGGTGCCTAGGGCTGAACATGCGTTCCGGTTTTACGGCCCAACGTGTGATTCCATGGATGTTATGCAGGGCCCCTTTATGCTGCCCGATGATGTGCAAGAGGGGGATTACATCGAAATTGGTCAACTGGGGGCTTATGGTTGCACCATGGCCACAAAATTCAATGGGTTTACGCAGGACCCTGTATTATATGCCGTTTCGGATGATCCGTTGCTCAGTTTATATCCCGCTTTCACCAAACCGCAGGAACAACTGCGCAAACCCCTTGCGTTTACAGGAAAAAAGTGGTAGATAATGGGGGTTATGGCAACATAACTATGACGATAAATGGTGTATGGCATAGGCGTTTCGGACCCGGGGGCGGAACCCGGCACCTCCACCCCAGAGCCCTTAAAAAAAAACTTTGGGGACTTTGCGGCGGGGGTGAATCAGGATCGACGGGCGTAATAAAGATATGACTTTCGTTCGGTATGGTACCGCTGTTATCGGGCCAAAACTCTAAGTGCTAACGATAACGTTACACCTCAGGCGAACCTGAAACTGGCTGCCTAACCGCGGCTTGTTTTGGATTTTCCTAGCGGTCGGGGGGCACCGGGCAACAGAACGCCCCCACATCGGGTTTTGATCCGCCATGGTTTCATGAAGAGTGTCTGTTTTTGTGGTGACGCGTTTGGCCTTGATAGGGCCGGAAGATTGACCCCCGCCCCACACCCCTCTTTTTATGGTTATGCCCCTGATGCTATAGTGTTTCCAATTTATTTTCGTACTGAGCCGAGAACAAGCCTAGCGGAGCGATGCCTAGTGAATCTAGGTGAGCGACGCTAGGCGCCGTTCGCAGGCCAGTGCGGGAATAAAGTGGAAATACTA
>NZ_JBIIDX010000134.1:0-9745 GCF_044238155.1 Aestuariivirga sp.
AGGGCTCATCAAGCAACAGCACCGGCCGGTCACGCACCAGGGCGCGCGCCAGTGCCACACGCTGGCGTTCACCACCCGAAATCTCGCCGGGCTTGCGATGCGCAAGTGCGGCCAGGCCCACGTCGCTAAGGGCTGTACGAACCTGTTCCGCCTGGCCAGCGTCCAGCCGCAGGCCAGGAGACATGCCCAGCGCTACGTTCTGGTAGAGATCAAGATGCGAAAAGACGTTGTTGTCCTGGAAGATCATGCTTACCGGGCGCTGATCGGGCGGCAGAGACGTGATATCGCGGCCATCAACACGCACTCGGCCTGACTGCGGCGTCTCGAATCCCGCAACGAGGTTCAGTAACGTCGACTTGCCGCCACCGCTCGGGCCTATCACAGCCGAGAAGGCAGCAGCAGGGAACGTCACGTGAAAATCCATGGCCATGTCCTGATAGCGGAAGCCAAGATGATCAAGTTCAAGGCTCATGGCTTGCTCCAACGGTCGGCCAGCAGTGAAAAAACCAACACGACAAGGCCCAGGACCACGGCTGTGCCGATTGCTTCATCGAAGCGATAACTTCCCATCTGGCGGTAGATCAGGGCGGGCAGCGTCACGAAATCCTGCGTGCCGAACAGCGAGATTGCCGTCAAATCGCCGAGAGACAGGATGAGCGCCATGACAAGTGCCAGACCAGACGCCTGGCGGACAGCCGGCAATTCGACTGCGCGGAAGCGGTTCCATCCCCTCAGGCCGAGGCTCAGGCACAGCCGGTCATGTGATTCCGCCGAGCGGCTGAGCGCGGGTGTGAGGACGCGCGCCACGAATGGAAGCGCCATCATGGCGTTCATGGCGATCACCAGCAGAGCCGACAACCAGACCGGGCCTGCATAGGCAATGAGACTGATGAACCATCCAGTGGCAAGCGCGGCCGGTGGCACGATCCAGGCGGCAAGCACGGCGACGGCAACCAGCCGCCGCCAGCTGGTACTGCGCACGGCCAGCATGGCGAGCGGCCAGACCAGAAGGAAGGCAAGAACGGCGCTTGCACTGGCTAGCACGAGACTGGTCAGCAGGGCGCGCAGCAGCAAAATCGTCATGGAGACATGGGTGATGCCCGAAGCAACGAGCGCCAGAAGAGGTGGAAGGAGAATGAACAGGAACAACGCAATGAGGCCAAGATCCAGCAAGCGCGCCACGATCCGCCGACCATCGAAACGCCGGCCGGCAAGGCGCAGCATGGGTACATCCTGCAACAGCCCGCCCCAGCGCTGAGCAACCAGCGCCGACACGGCGCAGAGGCCGAATTGAACGAGCGCGAGCATGGCAGCCCGCTGCGGATCAAAGTCGGCCCTCAGCGACTGATAGATCGCAACTTCGAGGGTGGTTGCGGCAGGCCCGCCACCCAATGTCAGCACCACGGCGAAACTGGATGCGCAGAGCAGGAAGATGAGGAGCGCAGCCGAGGCAACGCCATTGCGGATGGCAGGCCACTCGACAAAGCGCCACAGCGACCAGGATGCAAGGCCCAGCTGAGCGGCCAGTTTCCAGCTTTCCTCTGGAATTCTTTCGAGATCGGCCAGGATCAGGCGAGCAGCAAGGGGCGCGTTGAAGAAGAGATGCGCAAGCAGAATGCCAGTGAGGCCATAGAGACTGAACACGCCACCAAACCAGCCGCCAGAACCATAGACCTCGATGAGGCCGATGATGACCACGATCGCAGGAAGGGCCAGTGGCAGATTGAGAAGCCGCAGCAGAATGGAACGGCCGGGAAATGTACCCTGCCGTGCCAGGGCGCGCGCCAGCGGCAGGCCGAGCGCAACCGACAGCACGGTTGACAGACCTGCCTGAAGGAGCGTGAACATCAGCACACGGAGGAGATAGGAATCAAGACCGGCGATGCCCTGCCGCAGCCCCAGCAGCAGCACGGGGAGGAAACCGGCGCCCAGCGCAAGGCCAAGGATGGCGAGCGCCAGAATGGCTGGCGCCCGCGATGGTCGATAGGCGATCACTGCGTTGTGGCGTTCAGCCACTCGTCAATCCAGGCGCGGCGGTACTGATCCACCTCCTTGGCCGGGAAGATGAGCGCCTTTTCCGGCTTGACCAGCGCCTCGAAGGCAGGCGGCAACGGCCCTGATGTGGCCCCCGCCGGGAACATCCAGTTGGTGGTGGGGATCTGATCCTGGAAGCCGGGCCCCATCATGAAGGCCAGGAACTTCCTGGCCAGATCCTTGCGCGGGCTCGCCTCGATGAGGCCTGCCACCTCCACCTGCAGGTAATGACCCTCTGCGAAAGCCGCCGCCTTATAGCGGTCGCTGTTTTCGGCAATCACGTGGTAGGCGGGAGACGTGGTGTAGGACAAGACCATCGGCGCCTCGCCCTTGGTGAACAGTGCATAGGCCTCCGACCAGCCCGGCGTCACCGTCAGCACACGCGCTTGCAGCTTCTTCCAGGCCTCAGGCGCCTTGTCGCCATAGATCTTCTTCATCCACAGCAGGAAGCCAAGCCCCGGCGTCGAAGAGCGCGGATCCTGGAGCAGGATCTTCCTGGTCGGGTCGCCGTTGACCAGTTCTTCGAGCGACTGCGGCGGCTCCGCCATCACCTCGGTGTCATAGACCACGGCAAAATAGCCATAGTCGAAGGGCATGAAATATTCATCCGTCCACGGAATGGGTGTTTTGGCCTGGGCCAAGTCGAGCCCGTGCCTGGCAAACAAGCTGGTGTTGCGGGCTTCCGCCGTAAGGTTGGTGTCAAGACCCAGCACCACATCCGCCCTGGTGTTCTGGCCTTCCAGCTTCAAGCGATTCAAAAGCGCCACGCCGTCGCCGGGCGCAACCCATTCGACGGTGCAATCGCAGATCTTCTCGAACTCTTCCTTCACCTTGGGGCCGGGGCCCCACTCGGCGACGAAACTGTCATAGGTGTAGATGGTCAGCGTCTCCTTCGCAGCCGCAGGCGCGACAAGCCAGAGAAGCGCGAACAGAGTGGTGAGCGTTTTCTTCATCGGTCCTCCATTCGCCGTTGGATGGAGGATTGGACCACCTTCAGGGAGGTCCGCTCGCAATCCCTCCGCCGGCATGATCCGGATCAGGTTCATCGGGTTAGGGCGGATGCCCTGTCTCAGCCGCTGGTACGGCACCCCGTGAGAGCATGTATCGGCTTAGGGCTTCGGGCGTGCGCTGACAAGCCTCTTTTGCTATGGCTGCGGTCATGACATGTTTTGCCATACTGCTGGGAGGCGATCTCAGCGTAACCACGCGGCTGCGCAGACAGATCGGCAAGGCGCGCATCATCGCTGCCGACAGCGGCATGATGCATGCCGCCGCTCTGGGCGTGACACCGGAACTCTGGGTCGGTGACTTCGACTCGGCAGGTTCCGAGCTTGCACTTCAATATGCAGATGTCCCACGCGAGACCTTTCCCACCGACAAGGACGCAACGGACGGGGCGATCGCCATTGCCGAGGCGATGCGGCGCGGCGCAAGCGACTTCCTGCTGCTGGGCGGGCTGGGCGGGCAGACGGACCATACGGCCGGGCTGTTGGGCCAGAGTCTCGATATTGCTCGCCGCGGCTTCCGCTGCTGCCTGAGCAGCGGCGCCGAGGAGGCGTGGCCCGTGGTTCCGGGACATCTCAGCATCGATGTTCCAGCAGGTTCGCGGCTCAGCATCATTCCGTTCAGCGATTTGACCGGCCTGAGCCTCACTGGCGTCAAGTGGCCGCTTGCCGAACAGACCGTGGGCCTTGGCGCGACACTTACCCTGTCCAATGTCGTGACGGGCCAGGTCGACATCATGCTGCAGGCGGGACATGGCGTGGCGATTGCCTATCCGCTGTTGGCGCCCAATGACTGAAACCAACCTCAGGATCGAAGCCATCGGCCGGCGCGGCCAGGGCGTAGGGCATGATGGCCCACGCCGCATACTGGTGGCTGGCACACTGCCCGGAGAGGACGTGACGGTGGCTGACGCGGAGGGACAACCACTGCTCAAGGCGGTACTCCAGGCCTCGCCCGAGCGGATTGATCCGGTGTGCGGCCATTTCGGGCGCTGCGGCGGCTGCCAGTTGCAGCACTGGCGCGCCGAACCCTACCGATCGTGGAAAGCGGCACAAGTGACAGAAGCCCTGGCAGCGCGCGGCATTGCATATGCTGTGCCGGATTGCGTTGATGCGCATGGCGCGGGCCGCCGCCGGGTGAGCCTGCACGTGCGCCGGGCGGGCAGCCAGGTTTCGGCAGGATTCATGGCAGCACGCAGCCACAGCTTGCTGGACATCACGCACTGCCCAGTTCTGGAGCCAGCACTTGCCCCGGCTTTCGACATCGCGCGTGCACTTGGCGCGGTGCTTGGTGACTGCGACGTGGCGCTGACCTCGACGCTGACGGGGCTTGATGCCAGCATCAAGGTCGAGCGGGGCAGAATTCCACCAGATGACGCTGCCCTGATCCAAGTCATGCACAATCATACGCTGGCACGCCTCACCGTGAACGGCGACATCATCGCCACGCGAGTGGCTCCAAGGGTGAGGTTTGGACAAGCCGAGGTGACGCTGCCTCCCGGTGGCTTCCTGCAGGCGACCACGAAAGGCGAGGAAATTCTGGCAGGCTTCGTGCTGGAGATGGCCGGCAAGGCCAAGACCGTAGCTGACCTGTTCTGCGGCATCGGCCCATTCAGCTTGCGGCTGGCGGAGCGCGCAAAGGTTCAGGCCTACGACAATGACCATGACGCCATCGCCGCGCTGACCAGGGCGGCCCGGAGCAGCTCTGGCCTGAAGCCGATTGCCGCCCATGCACGCGATCTGTTTCGCGAGCCGTTGGTGCCAAATGAGATGAAGGGCTTTGATGCCGTTGTCCTTGATCCACCGCGCGCCGGAGCAGAAGCACAGGCACGCCAGCTGGCACGCTCAAAGGTCAAGACGGTGGTGGCGATCTCCTGTGACGCGGTGACCTTTGCACGTGATGCCGAGATCCTTGTCGGTGGCGGCCTTGTGCTGACGCAGCTTCTGGCGGTTGATCAGTTCAAATGGTCGAGCCACGTTGAAATTGCAGCCCTGTTCAGGCGCTGAAGACGCCTTTGTCTTTGGTGGCGATTGTCACTGCGGCATGCCAGATGCTAGCCTGATCTGATGCAGAACGCAGATACGATCGTGGTGGGAGCCGGTCTGGCAGGTGCCGCGGCAGCACTGCGCCTGAGCAAGGCCGGAAGGCGCGTCACTCTCCTTGAGGCACGCGCCCGCTGCGGTGGACGCGGCTACAAGAGACCCTATGCAGGAGACGGCGTCGAACTCGAGTTTGGCGGAGCCTGGATCACACCGTGGCACATGCGCATCCGCGCACTGGTGCAGGACCTGGGGTTATCCCTGCGGCCCCGCTGCGGGGTGAGCAAGAGGTTCTGGCTGCACGATGGCATGAGCGATGGAGAGGGTCCAGCCACCGCCCAGCACATGGTGGCGCATGAGCGCGCCATTGCACGGGTCGCTGCCGATGCAATCCTGCTGAAGACGGGACAATCGATCAATGAAAAGGGGCAGGCGCTGACCGGCATTTCCTTTCGCGACTATCTCGACCGGCTGGACTGCCCAAAATCCACCCGTGACATTTTCTCTGCCTGGTGGACGGTCTCGGGCAATGGCGAGCATGAAAAGGTTGCGGCATCCGAGTTTCTCGCAAGCTGCGCCTATGACAACGGCCTCGCCGAAGGCATGATCAATTTCTGGTCTGACACGGTCGTTCCGGGGATGGATGCCCTCGCGGAGCGCATGATCGAGGAATCAGGGGCCAATCTGATTGTCTCGGAGCCTGTGGTGTCGGTAAGGCAGACCAACAGCCACGTCGAGCTATCATCGGAATCAGGGGTTCATCAGGCGCCATCAGCGATCCTGGCACTGGGCCTCAACCAACTGGCGCCGCTCCACTTCACGCCCGGGCTTTCACCGGGCAAGCGCGATGCTATCACCCTGGGCCATGGCGGCCGATCCTTCAAGCTGTGGGTCCGGATGGAGGGCGTGCCCGTCGGCACGCTGGTGACGGGTGATGGCAATGGCATTGAATTCGCATTCGCCGAGCGTAGCACACGGGATGGATCGACCTATGTGGTTGCCTTCGGTCTGATGCAGGATGGCAACAGGCCCGCCGATGCTGCCTGGGTGAGCGCGCAGATGGCAAAGCTCATGCCGAATGCGCGGGTGCTCTCCCATGACTGGCATGACTGGGTGAACGATCCCTATGCACGCGGTACCTGGGTTGCCGCCTTCGCGGGGCATGAACTGCAGCTTGACACAGGCAACTGGCAACCGGAGGGGCGGATCGCCTTTGCCTCCTCGGACTACGCACGATTGCAGGCTGGCTGGTTCGAAGGCGCCGTGATCGCCGGTGAGGATGCTGCTGATGCCGTGCTGAAATTCAGCTGAGGAGTGGCCCGAAGACATCAAACGAGGTATTGGCGCCACAAACAACGAGTCCGACGCGCTCATCCTTCTCAGGACGGTAGGCGCCGGACAGCAAGGCGGCAAAAGCCGCAGCACCACCGGGCTCGGACACCAGCTGCATCTCGCGCCATAGCCTGCGCTGAGCGTCACGAATATCGTCGTCCGTGACCAGGACAACCTCTGCGATGTGGTGCTTCGCGATCTCAAACATCAGCTTTCCCACCGTCGTGGCGCCCAGCGAGTCAGTGGCAAGGCCCGATGCCTTGACTGGTACGCGCTCACCGGCTGCCATGGCAGCATGAAGCGTATTGCAGGTCACAGGCTCGACACCAACGATCTTGATTCCGGACTGGTACCAGGCTGCAATGCCGCCGATGAGACCGCCGCCACCGACTGCAACAAGGAGCGTATCAAGCCCCGGAGCCTGATCCTCGATTTCGCGCCCCAGCGTACCCTGGCCTTCGAGTGTGGGCTCGGCATCATAGGCATGAACACCTGCAGCACCACTTTCTGCAATCCAGCCATCACACAGGGCAAGAGCAGCATTGTAGTTTTCGCCCTTCTGCACAATTTCTGCGCCATAGGACGCAATCCGCGCTACCTTGGCGGGAGACGCAATTTCGGGAATGAATATCTTCGCGCTGTAGCCCAGGTGTCGCGATGCATAAGCGACGGCGGCGCCATGGTTCCCACCGGAGGCCGTGGCGACGCCACCTGCACCAACGGTGGTTTGAAGAAGCGTGTTGAAGGCACCGCGTGCCTTGAAGCTTCCTGAGTGCTGGAGCAACTCGAGTTTCAGCGTGACCGGAAGCGCAACACCCCCGACATGGACGTCGATGACCGGAGTACGCCGAATATGCGGAGCGATTCGCTGAGCGGCGCGGGTGATGTCATCGCGGCTGATCATGACCACAGTTTCCGGCTTTCTGTGACCTTGTCAATCATGCATTGATTTCCATGCGAAGGCCACGCGCATCAACAGGCGGGCTTGGCGGAAACCGCAGGGCCACACCTTGCGAAATACGCCTGGCGCTCCAAGCGCAGGCGCAGGCATCAATGAGATCATCTGCTCCGACGTCCGCGGCCCGATAGGTGGCGGCAGGCAATGATGCCAGCGGAAATCCGTTGCGCGACAACAGTTCACGGCGCAGGGCAAGGCCCGGCTCATGCGGGCGGCCACCCATTTTTTTCGGCAGGCAGAGAGGAGCCTTTCCATTCATGGCCCAGAAGGCCAGTTCCGGATGCACCTCGAAGACCCGTGCCTGCAGTTGCGGCGTCATCAGCGCATCAATCTCCCTCATCTTGGGAAAAATGTGAAAAATCTGCTTTGCGATCTTCTTTGGCGGATTGGAATGACGAAGATTGATATCGCAGGCGGCGCGATATTCAGTGCACATCACGGCGGCCCGGGAGGGTACGGAGAATACGCTCGACTGGCGTTCACCCAGCAGCCCGCGGACCTCGCGCTCTGCTACCCGGCCCGACTGCTTCGGAAAGCCGATGGGCATGTCCACCGCGATCACCATAGCATCTAAAGCCAGCACCTCGGAAAAGCTCCGGCAGAAGTGATGCGACAGGCCGTCGCCCCAGCGCACTGCAATCCAGCCACCACGGCAGCCATCAACACCGATGACGGGGGTCATGCGTTGTGCAGGGCGCCGGCTACATCCAGCACTGCCGTTCCCTCGCTTCGAACAATGGCGCGCTCGAGCACGGCCATGGCAGCCTCGAGAGCCTCGTGCGGCGGTAACCGAAGTCGTGCTGCAAGATAAAGGCCACTGAGAAAATCACCCGTTCCATGCGGAACGCTAGGCCGCTGCGGTATAAGCCTGGTGAATACGTCAGTTGCAGTCACGACAAGAGTTGCAAGCTGACCGCCTGGTGCTGGTATGGAGGTAGCAAGCACCTCCGGAATGGCCAGTGAGCGTGCGGCGGCAGTTGCGCTTTCCTGATCCTCAACAGGCTGGCCGGAGAGCAGCATCAGCTCGAACCGGTTTGGCGCAATGCAGGTGGCGCAGGGCAGCAGTTGGGTACGGATCGCGGCTGCAACCTCTTCAGCGACGTAAAGGCGCCCATGGTCACCCATGACGGGATCAACGAGCACGTAGGCTGCGCGGGCGCGGTGCAGCAGTGCCGCCACCTCATGCACCTGATCGGCTGACGCGAAATAGCCCGTGAGCACGGCATCCAACCCATTGAGTGCGCCCAGCGCCTCAAGCGACTGCAACATCTGCGCCATGTCGGCGGCGGGCATGCGCAAACCGGCCGGCGTGCCATGGCCAGGATGATTGGACAGAATGACCGAGGGAAGAGCCAGCACCTCATGGCCTGCTGACTGAAGTGCAGGCACGGCCGCGGAATTGCCGACCGGGCCCCAGACCACCTGGCTCGAAACGCTCAACACCCGCATCAGATGACATTCTTCTCGAAGAGCGGCTGATTGCGAACAATGCGGTCGTAACCAAAGCGCTTGAGATCAATGGTGCGGTAGCCACCATGGATGATCAGCTCGGCGATGGCGTTGCCAGACGCCGGACCTTGCTGTAGCCCATGGCCAGAATAGCCATTGGCAAAAAGGAAATTGCCAATTTCGGGGTGTGGCCCGATGACAGCATTCTGATCGAGGGCGTTGTAGTCATAGTAGCCTGTCCAAGACCCTATGACCTTGATGGTCTCAAACAGCGGCACGCGCTCTGCCAGGCGTGGCCAGATCCGGTCCTCGAACCAGCCATGATCAACATCCCAGCCGGAGATCAGCGGCTCCTCGTGCTCCTCAGGTGACAGACCGCAGAGGAAGTTGCGGCCCTCCGGGCGGAAATAGATTCCGCCAGGCTCCACTGTGAGAGGCGCCTTGTGCAGAGCCTCGGTGGCGGCAGGACAATCCAGAACATAGACGTAGCGCCTGCGCGGCCCGACCGGGAGTGGGATGCCTGCCATGGCAGCAAGGCTGCCCGCCCCCGCGCCAGCTGCATTGACTATTGTGCCGCAGCCAATGACTTCGCCGCTTGCCAGCCTCACCCCGGAGATGCGCTGTCCGGTGCGGGTCAGGCCTGTGACCTCGCCCTGGATCAGCACAACGCCACGTGACAGCGCCGCCTTTCGGAACACCGACGCCAGGGAATAGGGGTCGACCCAGCCTTCGCCCGAGAGCCCGAAACAGCCGGCGGCCAGGCCGGCGGCCACCAGCCATGGAAAGCGGACCGCAAGCTCGGGGCCGCGCAAGAGAACATTGTCGGCGCCATTGGCGATCTGTACCCGGTGATTCTCTTCGAGGATCGGCAAGCCGTCCTCCGAGGCCAGAATGAGATAGCCCTGTTCACGAAAGCCGACATCGGCGT
>NZ_JBIIDX010000016.1:0-31174 GCF_044238155.1 Aestuariivirga sp.
AGACGCGATGTCCGTGGTGTTGTGATCTGCATGTCCTGTCCCTCTTTCGGGTATCTGAGCCCGGTTCACGGGCGCCAAAAGTTAACTTGAGTTGTGAAAGGCAAAGCTTTCCACTTCAGGCTGTCGTCATTTGAAAGCCCGTGTCACTCACATCCTCGCGCCATTGTTGGCGACATCGTTGACATAAGCAGAGCCGAGAGGGATGAATTGTCTGGAGATGGGAAATCCCGGAGAAGATTGAGTGCCATGCGTACTGAACAGGCAGTTCAAGTCGCCAGATCCAACGGTTGGCTCAGTCAGTTTGACCGGCGCACCCAGGATCTTGTTCTGGCGCCGATGCGGCTCGTGAACCTGCCGCGGTCGCGAAAGCTGTTCGAGATCGAGGATTCCGCGAGCGACATCTACTGCATGGTCTCTGGCAGCGCCGTCATCACCATTGCCCATCCTGTTCAGGGCGTGTTGAACGCGCATGTGATCTTGCCCGGCTGCTGGTTTGGCGAGCCCGCGGCCCTCGGTCGGCGGCCACGCATCATGTCGATCGTCGCGAGGCAGAATTGTGAGCTGCTCACGCTGTCACGCCAGGGCGTGACTGAGCTGCTGGCGTCTGAACCCTCTCTCAATTGGGTGTTCTTCAACCTCATGGCCTACAATGTCGAGCAATACCTTCATCACGCCGTTGATCTGCTGATCAGTGACCCGCGACTGAGGTTTTGCTCGCGGCTGCTCACATTTGCGGGTCGCCTGATCAACTATCTGCCGCCATCGCCGGTCACTATTCCCATGACCCAGGAGGAGCTGGCGGTCGCCAGCAACATGTCGCGATCCACCGTCCATCAACTGCTGGCGGATCTCGTCGCGCAGGGAATCTGCGATGTCGGCTATCGTGAGATCGTGATCAGGGATGTCGAAAGGCTTTCTGCGATCGTCAACGACGCTGTCTGAGCGGTGATCCAGGCCGGCACGGCCACTGCGTGGCTTCAGAACTGGAACACGGCGGCAACAACGGGGCCTTGCTCCACAACGTCATATACAAAACCGTCATTACCGTAGTCGACGCTGATCGCCCTGTAACCTGCGAACAGTGAGACGCTATCGGTGAAGTCATAACCGGCGCCGGCCATCACGTCCCACATCAGGTCGGAGCCCACGCCGAAGCCGCCGATCATGCCCCAGCCCACGGCATAGACATCGGGCGCCAGGTCGAGGTGCGCCTTGACGCCCACCAGCGGATCGACCCACGCCGCCCCATCCGACTTGGAAAATCCGTCCAGAGTGCCTCCCCTCAGCGACACATCCGTATCCACCGACCACAGCCGGCCACCCCCGATGATGTCGATGCGGGCAAAGTCGGAGTCGAGCAGCGAATAGCCGGCATAGCCGGACACCATCCAGGAGGTCGAGGTCACGTCGACCTTGTCGGCCAGAATGCGATAGGGTGTTTGGCGACCCGTGCTCAGCCGGAGATAGGTCAGCTCGCCCGCCAGAAGGAAGCGATCCTTGCGTGCCTCGCCCAGTCCCATCAGCGCAAAATCAAGTTTCTCCAGAATGTCCCCAAAACCGATGTCAATGTCCTGGGGCGGCAAGCCGAACACCCCCGCCTCGCCACTGACCCCGGCCCCCCAGAGATAGGCCGCCGCGGTAAAAGTCCAGTCTTCCGATGCTGAGGGCCCGCCCAAGTCTGCAGCCAGCGCTCCATCAGGCGCGATGGCAGCACCCAGCAGGGCAACCATCCCCAGTCGTGTCTTGAAAACTCCATACATGAACCGCCCCCAGACCCTCGGCTAGCTAGCGAAAGAACCGACCTGATAGAATGGCGCCGCCGCAGGAATTTCGCGGTGAGGCCAGGATAATGGCGAAGCACGCGCCGGCGGCCCGGTCGAGCCCTCCGACGCCGCCACGGCGCAACAGCCCCGGCCCTCGGCCGCAGGCATCCGGATCGTCGCGTTCCTCACAAGAACGCTAAGCCCTCGTTTTGGATCGCGCCTGCCAGTCCGCGCCTACGCAACCAACCGGCGCCGTTTCAATTAGGTTGATTTTTGATCTAGCAGAAGCTTTGGCTAAAAAATGCATATCAAGCGACAATTCATCGCTTTTCTCACATTGCATCTTCAATATGCCAGGCCGGTCGACCAGCCCGGCAACAGCCATAACCGCATGGCCCGCTGCGGCCTGCATGCGCCCATCAGGCTCCTCCCAGTTTTGGTTGAGTACCCTGGGAGTCTTGCAACTTTTGATCAGCTTGGGCAGTGTTTGAATGGTTGATCATTCGGAGTGTGCTCAATGTCCAAGACCCCTCTTGCTGCCTTTGCCGTGGCGCTCCTGCTGTCCTCATCCGCCCTGGCCGCTGACGCACCCGGCGCCAGCCCCGAGGCTGATTCGATCTATTTTGGCGGTGACATCCTGACCATGGCTGGCAAAGACCCCAGCTATGTCGAGGCACTCGTTGTCGATGACGGTGAAATCATCTTTGCGGGCACGAAGCTTGATGCCATGGGCCTGCGCGGGCCTGACACCAGGCTGATCGATCTCCAGGGACACACTCTGTTGCCGGGCTTCATCGACACCCACGGTCACATGATCTACTTCGGCAAGAACATGATCGACGCCGATCTCTTTGGTACGCTTGACATCCCCGAACTCATCGCCCGGATGAAGGTTCAGGCTGCCAAGACGCCGCCAGGCGACTGGATTGTCGGGTTTGGGTATGGCGCACGAAATCTGAAGGAAGGCCGCGCGCCCACCATTGAAGAGCTGAACGAGGTTTCAGCCGATCGTCCGGTGCTGATCGTCGACTCTTCTGGCCATCTCGGGTCTGCAAATTCAGCGCTCTACAGGCTGGCTGGTGTTTCCGCTGCCACGCCGGATCCCGAGGGTGGCAGCTTTGCACGCAAGCCTGGCAGCAGCGAGCTTGCGGGCCCCATGGAGGAGACCGCCCTCAACATGGTGCGAAAGCAGCGACCGCCTTTCACGGGTGAGCTTGCAGATCGTGTTGCCACGGGTGCCGTTGAACTCTGGGCAAGCTACGGCCAGACCACCGCGAGCGAATGTGGCCTTGGCCTGGGCGATGACGACGTGGACATTGTGAGAAACGCCATCGACAAGAATCTGCTCAAAATCGATCTCTATGTTTGCGCGAAGGACTCCGTCGCCGACAAGGTAATTGATGCAGGCCGTGCTGTTGCAGCCGAATATGCCGATGCTGAGGTCGCTGACCGTTCCATCGCGCAGCAGGATCTGATCGCCGCGACGGGCGCCACCGCGCCCGGTGACACGGCCAGGAAGCTCCTCCAGCTTCGCCCTGACCTCGACAAGCGCTACATCAACCGCGTGCGGCTTGGCGGCATCAAGTTCTGGCTGGATGGCAGCATCGATACGGCCTGGTTCACCCAGCCCTACACCAACAATCCTCCCGGCAAGACGGGTGTCTATTCCGGTTTCCAGCAGATTCCGGATGAGGTGCTGGATGCTGCGTTCGATCGCTTCTGGACCAGTGGCATCCAGATCAACATGCACATGAACGGCGATGCTGCGGTTGAGCAGGCGCTGCGCGCCATCGAGAAGGCTGTCGCGAAATACGGCATGCGCGACCACCGCCCGGTATTCATCCACGCCACCTACATGCGCCCCGACCAGATCAAGCGCATGCAGCAATATGGCGGCATTCCGAGCTATCTCACCTCATCGCTGGTGTCCGGCGGGGCAGGTGCGCTCTTCCTCTGGGGCGGCGAGCGCGGCAACAAGGCGGTTGCCGCCAATACGCTGGAGCAGATGGGCATCCCGTTCACCTTTTCGCATGATGCGCCAGTGTCTCCGCAGCCGTGGATTCTGACGCTCGTCGATGCCGGCGTGAACCGCGCCACGCCCGACGGCGTGGTCATCGGACCGAAGGAGCGTGTGACGCCCTATGTGGCGCTCAAGGCCGTGACGGCTTACGCCGCCCATCAGATCAAGGAAGAAGACACCAAGGGCACGCTTGAAATGGGCAAGCTCGCCGATATGGTGATCCTTGAGCAGAATCCGCTGAAGGTCGATCCGAAAACCATCAAGGATATCCGGGTTCTCGAGACGATCAAGGAAGGCGCCACCGTGTTCAGCCTTGCGCCGTGAAGGCGGATCAGTTGGCCGTAGCAATCCGCCGGCCTGCGGTTTAACACTCGCCTTCGGGAGGCGTGATTGATGAAAGCTGCCGTCTTCGAGTCTTACCGTGGTCCATTGCAGGTCAGGACTGTGGCAGATCCGGGCTGCCCGCCGGATGGTGTGGTGCTGAAGATCGAGGCCTGCGGCGTTTGCCGGTCCGATCACCACGGCTGGAGCGGTGTTGACCCCGATGTTGCTCTGCCGCATGTGCCGGGGCATGAGTTTGCCGGCACGGTCATTGCTGTCGGGGCAGGCTGCCGCAACTTCCGCCTGGGCGACCGGGTCACCGCCCCTTTCATTCTTGCCTGCGGTCAGTGTCCGGATTGCCGCGCGGGTGAGCCCACCATCTGCAATCATCAGTTTGTGGTGGGATTCTCAGGCTGGGGCGCCTTCGCCGAGCAGCTGGCCGTGCCGCATGCTGATTTCAATCTGGTGAAGCTTCCTGATGCGCTGGGCTTCGCCGAGGCCGCCGCCATGGGCTGCCGCCTGACCACGGCGTTTCGCGGGCTGGTTGACCGTGCTGGGCTCAGGCCGGGCGAATGGCTGGCCATCCATGGCTGCGGCGGTGTTGGTCTTTCTGCAGTGATGATTGGTGCGGCGCTTGGCGCCCAGGTGCTCGCAGTCGACATCAACGAGGACGCGCTCGCAATGGCCCGTCAGCTTGGCGCCAACGTCACGCTCAATCCCTCGGCGGTGGACGATGCGGCACTCGCCATACGTGACCTGACCGCCGGCGGCGCCCATGTCGCGATTGATGGTCTGGGCATCACCGCCACCATCCAGAATTCCATGCGCAGCCTGCGCAAGCTTGGTCGCCACGTGCAGATTGGCCAGCCGCTGGGCAAGCATGCCACGCCGCCGCTGCCGCTGCTCGAAACCGTCTATGCCCGGCAGATATCGCTGTTTGGCACGCGCGGCATAGCTGCCAGCCGCTTCACGCCGCTGCTTGGCATGATCGCCGCCGGCCGGATTGATCCTGCCCGCATGATCACCCGCCGGATCCCGCTCTCCGAGGCCGGCGCTGCCCTGAAGGCCATGGACGGCTATACCGGCGTGGGCGTCACCGTGATTGACCGCCTGTCGGCCTGATCTCTGGCTTCGGCCAGTTGCCGGTGGCATAGTGGCGGCATGACCGCTTCGCACCGTCTCAAGCCGGGTGACCATCTCTATCTCATTGATGGTTCAGGCTACATCTTCCGCGCCTATCATGCGCTGCCGCCACTGACCCGCAAGTCGGATGGTCTGCCGGTTGGCGCGGTGCAGGGCTTCTGCAACATGTTGTGGAAGCTGCTCAAGGAAACCAATTCCGGCCACAGGCCCACACACCTCGCGGTGATCTTTGATCACTCATCGAAGTCGTTCCGCAATGCCATCTACCCCGATTACAAGGCCCAGCGCCCGGAGCCTCCGGCTGATCTCCGGCCGCAATTTGGTCTGATCCGGCAGGCTACGCGTGCGTTCAACGTGGCAAGCGTGGAGCAGGCCAATTACGAGGCCGATGACCTGATCGCCACCTATGCCCGCCAGGCGGTCGAGGCGGGGGCCACCTGCCGCATCGTCTCTTCCGACAAGGACCTGATGCAGCTCGTGCGCCCCGGCGTGGCGCTCTACGACACCATGAAGGACCGGGAGATCGGCGAGGCCGAGGTCATCGAGAAGTTTGGAGTGAAGCCGGACAAGGTCATCGACGTTCAGGCTCTGGCGGGTGACTCGGTCGACAATGTGCCAGGTGTTCCCGGCATCGGCATCAAGACCGCGGCGCAGCTGATCAATGACTACGGCGATCTTGAAACACTGCTGGCAAAAGCCACTGACATCAAGCAGCAGAAACGCCGCGAAAACCTGATTGCCTTTGCTGACAAGGCGCGCATTTCCAGGAAGCTGGTCACGCTCGAGGACCATGTTCCCGTCGAGCACGATGTTGCCAGCTTTGCCGTTGATGCGCCGCGTCCATCACAGCTCATCGGCTTTCTCAAGGCGCTGGAGTTTTCGAGCTTCACCCGCAAGGTGGCAGGTGAGCTCGACTGTGATCCTTCGGTGATCGACCCGGTTTCCGTGGAGCTCACTTTCTGGCCCCCGGAGGGCGGTAGCGAGCTGCTTCCTGCCGCGGTGGAGAAACCAGCCTCTGGCAAGCCCACGGAGCAGGCGGTCAGGCCGGCGCCGGCGGCGTCTGCGGCTGGCCCCTTGCCGGGCGAGGCAGAGCTGCTCGCCATTCCTGTGAACCGTGACGGCTATGAGACGGTCACATCGATCAGTACACTGAAGACCTGGATCGGCCTTGCCTATGAGAAGGGTTATGTCGCGATCGACACGGAAACCGACTCGCTGGACTCGATGCGCGCCAATCTGGTTGGCGTATCGCTGGCGCTTGCGCCTGGCAAGGCCTGCTATGTGCCGCTTGGACACACCGCGGCAGATGGCAGCCTGTTCGGTGGCGGCCTGCTGGAAGGGCAGATCCCGCGAGCTGAGGCGCTCAGCGCCCTGAAGCCACTGCTTGAGGACGTCTCGATCCTCAAGATCGGCCAGAATCTCAAGTACGACATGGAGGTTCTGCGGCGCAACGGCATCGCCATCACCCCGATCGACGATACCATGCTGATGTCCTATGTGCTCGAGTCTGGCGATGTCGGTCACGGCATGGACGAGCTCTCCCGCCGGCATCTGGGCCATGACTGCATTGCATTCAAGGATGTCGCCGGCTCGGGCAAGTCGATGGTTACGTTTGACCGTGTCGCCATTGCTGAGGCCACGCGCTATGCCGCGGAGGACGCCGACATCACCCTGCGCCTGTGGCTCTTGTTCAAGCGGCGGCTTGCAGCAGCAGGCAAGCTCACGGTCTATGAAACCCTGGAGCGGCCGCTGGTTGCTGTATTGGCTGTCATGGAGATGAATGGCATCCTCATCGATCCCGAGCTGCTGCGCCGCCTGTCGAACGAGCTGGCGGCAGCGGCGGCGGCCATCGAAACCGACGTCTATTCGCTGGCCGGAGAGCGGTTCAACATCGGTTCACCCAAACAACTCGGCGACATTCTGTTTGGCCGCATGGGTCTGGCGGGTGGCCGCAAGACGGCGACTGGCGCCTGGAGCACGGATTCGGACGCGCTGGAGGACCTGGCAGGGCAGGGCGTCGCCCTCGCCCGCCGCGTGCTCGACTGGCGGCAGCTCAGCAAGCTGCGCTCTACCTATACCGATGCCCTGCCGAACTACATCAATCCCGATACGCATCGTGTCCATACCTCCTATTCGCTTGCGGCCACCTCGACCGGCCGTCTCGCCTCAACCGATCCCAATCTCCAGAACATTCCGGTGCGCACCGAAGAGGGACGCAAGATCCGCCAGGCCTTCATCGCGCCGGAGGGCGCAAGGCTGGTGAGCGCGGACTACAGCCAGATCGAACTTCGGGTCGTGGCGCATGTGGCCGATGTTCCGCAGCTCAAGAAGGCCTTTGCCGAGGGTCAGGACATTCATGCCATGACCGCCTCCGAAATGTTCAATGTGCCGCTCGCCGGAATGGACCCGATGGTGCGGCGCCGCGCCAAGGCCATCAACTTTGGCATCATCTATGGCATCTCCGCCTTCGGCCTCGCCAACCAGCTTGGCATCGGCCGCGAGGAGGCGGGTGAGTATATCCGCACCTATTTCAAGCGCTTTCCAGGCATCCGGGATTATATGGAGGCCACCAGGCAGCAGGCCCGCGCCCAGGGCTATGTCGAAACCATCTTCGGCCGCCGCATGCATTTTCCGCGTATTTCATCGCCCAATCCCTCCGAACGCGCCTTCCTCGAGCGCGCCGCGATCAATGCGCCCATTCAGGGCGCGGCAGCCGACATCATCCGTCGCGCCATGATCCGCATGCCCGAGGCGCTCGCGGCCGCTCGCCTCGCGGCCCGCATGCTGCTCCAGGTGCATGACGAGCTGATCCTCGAGTGTCCCGAGACGGAAGCCGAGGCCACCATGGACGTGGTGCGCCGCGTCATGATCGCAGCGCCGGAGCCGGCGGTAAAGCTCAGCGTGCCCCTCCAGGTCGATGCGCGCGCCGCACGGAACTGGGACGAGGCCCACTGAGCAGGGATTCACAATGTCAATCAGCAGCAGGCACGTTACAGGAATATGTACCTAGCATGCTATAGGAATAAAGTCAATACAGTTTTCAGGTTCCGCAGAACGTCCGGTAAGCCTGCCCGGTCTCCGCCGGGGCCGCAGCGTAGCGGTCCATGCCCTCCTGTTCCGAATAAGGGCTCAGCAGCACCTGCAGCATGGTACGGAAGGGTTCGGGATCGGCCCGTTCCACGGCGGCCTCGATCATCGCCTCGACGAGGTGGTTGCGCGGAATGTAGGCGGGGTTCGATGCGCGCATCAGGGCAAGCTGCTGGTCGTTGCTCTGCCGATCACGCTGCAATCTGGTGCGCCACTGGCCAAGCCAGGCGTCCAGTTCCGGGACGGCTTCCCCAAGGCTCAGGCGCCGGAAGGTGAGCGTGAAGTCCGCACCTGCGCCATGCATGGCATCGAGCAGTGCGTGGATCAGATCGGCGTCAGCGTCTTCCGCTGATGCAAGTCCGATCTTGGCCCGGAAAACATCAGTCCACTGATCGGTAAAAAGTGCCGGAAATGCCTCGATCCGCTGGGTGGCAACAGCGATTGCCGCTTCGCGGTCCGGGTCCAGGAAAGGTATCAGCGTTTCGGCGAAGCGGGCCAGGTTCCACTGGGCGATCGCGGGCTGGTTGGCATAGGCGTAGCGGCCATATTCGTCGATCGAGCTGAACACGGTGGCTGGATCATAGCGGTCCATGAAGGCGCAGGGGCCGTAGTCGATGGTCTCGCCCGATACGCTCATGTTGTCGGTGTTCATCACGCCGTGGATGAAACCAATTCCTGCCCAGCGGGCCACCAGCCGTGCCTGCGCCAGCATCACGCTGTCAAGCAGCGCCAGCGCTCTGTTGTCGGAGGTGGCGGCGGCGGGGTAGTGGCGGGCGATCACGTGGTCGACGAGCACGCTAAGCGAGTCGCGGTCGCGTCTTGCGGCGAAATACTGGAAGGTGCCCACCCGGATGTGGCTCTTCGCCACGCGGGTCAGCACCGCACCTGGCAGCGCCGCCTCGCGATAGACCTTTTCGCCGGTCGTGGCTGCCGCCAGCGCCCGGGTGCTGGGAATGCCCAGTGCGTGCATTGCTTCGCTGACCAGATATTCGCGCAGCACGGGGCCAAGCGCGGCTCGTCCGTCGCCGCGGCGCGAGAACGGCGTTGGTCCTGCCCCCTTGAGCTGAATGTCGCGCCTGATGCCGTTGCGGTCGACGACTTCGCCCAGAAGGATCGCCCGGCCATCGCCCAGCTGTGGCACGAAATGGCCGAACTGGTGTCCGGCATAGGCCTGGGCGATCGGGGCGGTGCCCGGCAGCAGCCTGTTGCCCACAGCCACTTCGGCGGTGAACAGGGCCGGATCAAGCCCAAGTTCGAGCGCCAGGGGCAAATTCACCTCGATGAGGGCGGGCTCCGCCACGGGGGTCGGCCGAACGCTGGCATGCAGGGAGGCGGGCAGGCGGGAATAGCTGTTGTCGAAGGAAGCGGGCATTGTCATGTGCCCAATATAGGCAAGTCAGGGCCGGCTGGGCGCAGAAAGTGAATATAAAGAAAACTTTATGTCGTCGTGGACAGCAGCAGGTCACGCTGCTATAGGAGCGCGCCGCAACCAGAAAACCGAGGATTGAAATGACCCGCTCCCAGACCGATTACCATGTTGCCGACATCAAGCTGGCAGAGTGGGGCCGCAAGGAAATCGACATGGCCGAGGTCGAAATGCCGGGCCTGATGGCTACCCGCGCGGAATACAAGTCCTTGCAGCCGCTGCGTGGCGCCCGCATCTCGGGCTCGCTGCACATGACCATCCAGACTGCCGTGTTGATCGAGACCCTCGCGGCGCTCGGGGCCGAGGTTCGCTGGGCCTCATGCAACATCTTCTCGACCCAGGATCATGCCGCCGCGGCGATTGCCGCCGCCGGCATTCCGGTGTTCGCCTTCAAGGGCGAGAGCCTGAAGGAATACTGGGATTTCACCGCCCGCATCTTCGACTGGCCGGACGGCCGTCCCTCCAACATGATCCTCGATGACGGCGGTGACGCGACCCTCTACATCCTGCTCGGCTCCAAGGCGGAGAAGGACCCGACCCTCATCGCCCATCCCAAGAGCGAGGAGGAGGAGTATCTGTTCGCTGCCATCAAGAAGCGCATCAAGGAGCAGCCGGGCTGGTTCGACACGGTCAAGGCCTCTATCAAGGGCGTGTCGGAGGAAACCACCACGGGCGTTCACCGCCTCTATGAGCTGCAGAAGAAGGGCGAGCTGCCCTTCCCCGCAATCAATGTGAATGACAGTGTCACCAAATCCAAGTTCGACAACAAATACGGCTGCCGCGAGTCCCTCGTCGACGCCATCCGCCGCGGCACCGACGTGATGATGGCCGGAAAAGTGGCCGTAGTCTGCGGCTATGGCGATGTTGGCAAGGGATCGGCCGCCTCGCTGCAAGGCTCGGGCGCCCGCGTTATCGTCACCGAGGTGGACCCGATCTGCGCCCTCCAGGCGGCCATGGACGGCTTCCAGGTCCAGACCATCGATGATGTTGTGGCCACGGCCGATATCTTCGTCACCGCCACTGGCAACAAGGACGTGATCACGGTGGATCACATGAAGCAGATGAAGGACATGGCCATCGTCTGCAACATCGGGCACTTCGACAACGAGATCCAGGTGTCCGAGCTCCGGAACTTCAAGTGGACCAACATCAAGCCGCAGGTCGACATGATCAGCATGCCGTCGGGCGCGCGGGTGATCCTGTTGTCCCAGGGCCGCCTCGTGAACCTCGGCAACGCTACCGGCCACCCGAGTTTCGTGATGTCGGCCTCCTTCACCAATCAGACCCTGGCACAGATCGAGCTGTTCAGCTCGGCGGGTACCGGCAAGTACAAGAACGAAGTCTATGTCCTGCCCAAGCACCTCGACGAGAAGGTGGCGCGGCTCCATCTCGAGAAGCTCGGCGTCAGGCTGACCAAGCTCCGTGACGATCAGGCCGCCTATATCGGGGTCACCCCGCAGGGGCCCTTCAAGCCGGAGTATTACCGCTACTGAGATTGGTGGATTCCGGAGCACCGGTCTTTTGGCTATATGTCTGGCGGGGCGGATGGCTCGCTGATTCGCGGGCTGTCCCGGCACTTTGACCGGAGAAGACATGGGCGCCGGTTTCGGCAACGGCCTGACGGGCGATCCGATCGCCCTCGCTGCGGTTTTGGCCGTCATCGGAGTATTCGTCTGGGCATTGCTCAGCTTGCGCCGGCTTGCGCGCGAGGAAAGGAAATCGCGCCGCAGGGCGGTTGAACTCGAGGTCCGTCTCAACGAGACCGAAACTGCTCTTGCCGCTGAAGCACATGTGCTGCTCATCTGGCGCAGCCGCGACATCCTGCCCGACCGTGTGCTTGGCAGCATGCACGGCACGGTAAGCCTGCCGTCGACGCGTGAGTCGCTCGTTGATTTTCCAGCCTGGCTGGCAGCTGACTCGGCCAGCGCACTCATCGAAGGCATCGAGCGCCTGCGCAGGGATGGAACGCCCTTCAATCTCGGAGTTGTCACGGCGTCCGGCGAACTTCTCGAGGCGGATGGCCGTACGGCTGGCGGGCTGGCAACCCTTCGCTTCCGCCCGCTGGCTGGCGAGCGGCGCAACATTGCTGCCCTGTCGCAGGAGGCGCTTGTGCTTGGCCGTCAGGCAGACCGGCTTCGCGCCGTGCTTGATGCCGCGCCGCTGCCCATCTGGCTGCGGGCGGAAGATGGCCGGCTGGTCTGGGTCAACCAGGCTTACGCTGCGGCCGTTGACGCACCGGACTCTGACGCTGCAGTGGCGCGCCAGTCTGAACTTGCCTCTGCCGCCACGGCGGGCCGGGTCCATGCGGTGGTCGGCGGCACCATGCGCACTCTCGAGGTCGTGGAAACACCTGCCGCAGCCGGCACCGCGGGCTTTGCCATTGACATGACGGCGCTCGAGAATGCCGAAAAGGAGCTTGACCGTCATATCAAGGCCCACACGTCCACGCTCAACAAGCTTGACACGGCAATTGCCATCTTCGGGCCGGACCAGCGCCTGCGCTTTCACAATGCGGCCTTTGCAGCCCTCTGGCCGCTTGATGCCAACTGGCTCGATACACACCCCACCGATGGTGAAATACTCGACACGCTGCGCAATCAGCGCTGTCTTCCCGAGCAGGCAAACTACCGGGAATGGAAGGCCAAGCAGCTTGCCGCCTATACGACGCTGGAGACACGCGAAAACTGGTGGCATCTGCCGGATGGCCGCACCCTGCATGTGGTCTGCGAACAGCATCCGTTCGGCGGCGTCACCTATCTCTACGAGAACGTCACGGACGAGTTGCTGCTCGAGAGCCGCTACAACGAGCTGATCGGTGTTCAGCGCGAGACGCTGGACAATCTCGGAGAGGGCATTGCGTTGCTGGGTTCTGATGGCCGGCTGAAGCTCTTCAATCCTGCATTTGCGGAATTCTGGCAGCTTGACCCCGAGGTACTTGCTGGCGAACCTCACATTGAGGATCTGGCCCGGCACGGACGCCAGCTCGCAGCTGGCGCCAATTCCTGGGAAGAGGTGCGCTACAGCGTCACCCGGCTTGACGCGGAGCGCAAGCCGATCACAGGCAAGATCACGGTTTTGGACCGCATCCTGCAATTTGTCGCAGTGCCGCTCCCCGATGGCAATACGCTGCTCACCTTCGCAGACATATCCGATTCGGCGCGCATGGAGCGTGCCCTGCGTGATCGCGCCGATGCGCTGGAAGCGGCCGACCGGCTCAAGAACATGTTCCTGTCGCATGTTTCCTATGAAATCCGCACGCCTCTCACCAGCATCCTTGGATTTGCCGAGGGTCTGCAGCTGGGTCTGGCCGGCCCACTGAACGAACGCCAGCAGGACTATGTGCGTGACATCCGAAAGTCGTCCTCGGAACTCAAGACCATCATTGACGCCATCATTGATCTCACCGCCATCGACGCAGGCGCCCTTGAGCTGAAGCTCGAACGCGTGGACATCACGAACCTGCTCGAGGCGGTGGCCGGAAAACTTGCCTCATCCATCGAGGACCGCGATCTGACCCTCAATATCGAGGTCGGGGCCGATGTCAGCAGTTTCGTGGCGGATCCAAAGCGTGTTGAGCAGATCCTCGACAATCTGCTGTCAAACGCCATCGGCTTCTCGAAGCCGGGCGCCACGATCCGCATGGGCGCGAAGCGCTCCCGCGGCCAGCTGCAGCTCTGGGTCTCAGACCAGGGTTGTGGCATTGACCCTGAATTCCAGAAGCAGGCTTTCGACCGGTTCCAGTCCCGGCCGCTGCCGGGCGGGCACCGTGGCCCCGGCCTTGGTCTTGCCATCGTCAAGAGCTTTGTTGAACTCCACGAGGGCCAGGTCTCGCTGCTCTCCAAGATCAACCAGGGCACCACCGTACTCTGTACCTTCCCGCTTGATGGCCCGGCGGCGGCGCAGCGTAACTCCGGCGCCCATCCGCCACGGAAGACTGCCTGAACTGCCATGCAACTGATCCGGCGTTTTGAAGGGGCTGAAGAGCTAGAGGCCTTTGCGGCCGAACTCTCGCTGTTTGCGCGGCCTGGCATGGCCGTGATGCTGTCAGGCGACGTTGGTTCGGGCAAATCCACCTTTGCCCGCGCCTTCATCCGTGCGCTGGCCGCTGATCCTGATCTCGAGGTGCCAAGCCCCACGTTCACGCTCGTGCAGACCTATGAGGAGACTCGCGTTCCGGTGGCGCATGCCGATCTCTACCGTATCCGTCAGGCGTCGGATGTCGCCGAACTCGGGCTGGATGACCTGGCATCTTCCCATGTCCTCCTGGTCGAATGGCCGGACAAAGTCATGGAACAGGCCTTTGCCGGACGATTGCTCATCACACTGTCGGGTGAAGGGTCGGTGCGCGAGGCCACGCTCGTTGCCGCCGGCAGCTGGGCGCAGGCCTTGTTCCGTAACGCCGACATTCGGGGCTTCCTTGCCGGCACACACTGGTCAGGGGCAAGACGGCGTTTTCTCGAAGGCGATGCCTCGTTTCGCCGTTATGAGACGCTGGAGATGTCTGGCGATACAGCCATTCTGATGGACATGCCTGCCCGGCCGGATGGGCCACCTGTGCGAAATGGAAAGCCCTACAGCGCCATTGCCCATCTGGCGGAGGACATTCGTGCCGTTATCGCCGTGAACGCGGTGCTCTGCGCGCGCGGCTACAGCGCGCCTCTGACTTACGCCCAGGATCTCGCAAAGGGGCTTGCAGTCGTTGAGGATCTGGGCCGTGACGTTTATGGAAACATGATCCGGGCGGGGCAGGACATGCGTGAGCCCATGCTGGAAGCTGTCGCGGTTCTGGCGCACATGGCGGGGCAGGAATGGCCCGAGGTGGTTCCGATGACGGATGGTCGCCATGTCATTGCCCGCTACGACATTGATGCCCAGCTCATTGAAGTCGATCTGCTGCCATCGTGGTTCTGGCCCCATGTAACTGGCAGTGACATTCCTGTCGGTCCGCGTGCTGCGTTTGATGATCTCTGGCGGTCCCTTCTGCCCTTCACACAGACATTGCAGCCTGTCTGGGTTCTGCGTGATTATCATTCGCCCAATCTTATCTGGCTGCCGGGGCGTCAGGGCCGCAAGCGCGTGGGCCTTATCGATACCCAAGACTGTCTGCTTGGCCACCCCGCCTATGACCTTGCCTCATTGCTGCAGGATGCCCGTACCGACATCAGCTTTGAACAGGCTGATGAACTTCATGCGCATTACTGTGACCTGCGCCAGGCCGACCGATCCTTTGACCGCAGCGCATTCGATCTGGCCTATGCGATTCTCGGTGCCCAGCGCGCCACCAAGATCCTTGGCATATTTGCCAGGCTGTCGAAACGCGATGGCAAGCACGGCTATCTCCGCCATGTTCCCCGCGTGTCCCGTTATCTGGAGCGCAACCTGTCTCATCCCAAACTTGCAGGCCTGAAAGCCTGGTTCGACGCGTATCTGCCACTCGGCGCACGAGAGGAAAGATGATGGCTGGCCTGGGCAGCCGTGCCATGGTTCTTGCCGCTGGCTATGGCCAGCGGATGCGGCCTCTCACACTCACCCGGCCCAAACCGCTGGTTCAGGTCGCGGGCCGGCCTCTCATCGACTACGGCTTTGACCGGCTGCGGGCCGCCGCCGTTGAAACGGCAGTGGTGAATGTCCATTACCTTGCTGACCAGATCGAGTCCTGGGCCGACAGGCAGACCGAACCACACATACTGATTTCAGATGAGCGCGCAGAATTGCTTGATACTGGCGGCGGGGTTGCCAGGGCTTTGCCACTCCTGGGATCTGCGCCATTCTTCGTCATCAACAGCGACAGTTTCTGGCTGGACCAGGGCGAGGCTGCTCTCGATCGTCTGCGCGCTGCGTGGGACGATGCGCGGATGGATTGCCTGCTGCTGCTGTCTCCTCTGGGCCGCACCGTTGGCTATGAGGGTGCGGGAGATTTTGTGCGCGGTGCTGACGGGCGACTTTCCAGGCGTGTGGCCGCCAAAGGTCAGCCACTTGCCTATATCGGCGGCTATCTGGTTTCGCCTCGACTGTTCGCGGCCGCCCCAACGGGCAAGTTTTCGATGAATCTGTTGTGGGACCGCGCCATTGCCGCGGGCCGTCTGTTTGGCATCGAGCATCAGGGCTTGTGGCTGCATGTCGGTGATCCGGCTGCGATAGCGCTTGCCGAACGCGCTCTCGGGGCGTGAACGATGGCGGTTGAAGCCCCCCGACTCTTCACCATTGCTCCCGACCAGCCCTTTCTCGAGACTTTGGCGCGAGCGGTTCTGTCCGGCTTTCCCGCCGAGGAAGCAAAGGTACCGGGCCCGCTCGATCTTGCACGCTGGACCATCCTGCTTCCCACCCGCCGCGCCGTTCGGGCGCTGGAGGATATCTTTCTCAGGCTTGCAGGCAGAAAAGGCGTGCTCCTGCCGCGTATCCGCCCGCTGGGCGACATTGATGAAGACCTTCTGGCTCCTCTTCATCCGCTCGATGAACTGGCCCAGCCGCTGAGCCGGCCGGGGCAACTGCTTCTCCTCATTGACCTCATCGACGACTGGGCGGCAACTCATCCGGCCAGCCGGCTTGCCCTGGAAATTGCCGGGGCGCCGCATCTTGCGGTAGGCCTCGCTCAGTCGCTTGCCGAGTTTCTCGACAGTCTCGAGACGGAGGAAATTGATGCCTCCCGGCTGGCTGATCTCTATGGTCTCGAAGCTGCCCGGCACCGCGAGGCAATCTTGGAGTTCCTCGCCATAGTGAAGCAGGTCTACCCACAGCGACTTCATGCAGAGCAGCTCATCGGGCCGCAGGCGCGCCGATCTGCAATTCTGCGCCGTGAAGCACGGCGGCTGGCGTTCACGTCCACCGAACGCCCGTTCATTGCCGCGGGCTCCACTGGAACCATCCCTGCCACCTGCGAGTTGCTGAAGGCCATTGCTGGCCTTCGGCATGGAGCGGTCGTTGTGCCCGGCCTTGACACAACCATGGATGAACAGAGCTGGATGTCGGTCGGCCCGACTCATCCGCAGCATGCCATGAAGCAGCTGCTGGCCCGGCTCAATGCCTCGCGAAGCATGGTGCAATCGCTTGGCGTCAGCGAACAGCAGCCACGCGTCTGGCTCGCCAGCGAATTGATGAGGCCTGCTGAGACAGCTGATCATTGGCACGAGGCGCTCAAAGGCCAGGAGCCGAGGCGCGCCGCAGCAATGCAGGGTGTCGAGCTCGTCTCCACCCGCAGCATTGAAGAGCAGGCGGTGGTCGCCGCCCTCATCCTGCGGGAGTGCCTCGAAACACCGGGCCGATCTGCTTGTCTGGTGACGCCTGATCGCCAGCTGGCGCGCCGCGTCAAGGCCGAACTCAGGCGCTGGAACATCGACATCGCCGACTCGGCAGGCGAGCCGTTGATCCGGTCTGGCGGGGCGGCACTTCTGAACCTGCTGCTGGAGGGGCTGCTGCAGGGCTTTGCCGCCGAGCCGCTTGCAGCGCTCTTGCGCCATGACATGGCATGTTTCGGACTCGCTGCCGAAGATGCCCGCCGCCATTCCAGCCTGATTGAACTGGCGCTGCTTCGCACAGGAACCGGTGCGCCCGAGATCGGCAAGCTTGCACATGCCCTGAGGCTGGTGGTCAGCCAGGCGGACCTGAAGCGGTCTCACCTTCTTCTTGGCAGCATCAGCACGGAGCAGTGGGAAGAGGCCGCTGCCCACTGTGTGCGCATCTCCGAGATCCTGGCGCCCTTGCTCCATGATCCGCCCGCTAGCCTGGCTGGGCATATCGACCGGCTGGTCCAGGCCTGTGAAGCCATGGCCGGAGAATCCTTCCACACCGGTGAGGGCGCCGACCTGCTGCATGAAGCGCTTGGCCTTCTGCGCACCGAGTCACGCCTGCTGAGTGGCTGCAGCCTGATGCGGGCCGCCGCCATCATCCGCAACTGCCTGCAGGCGCTGCCGCTGCGCAGCGCCGGCCGTGAGCCCTTGCCGATCCGAATTCTGGGGCTGCTCGAGGCCCGTCTGATACGTGCCGATGTGATGGTGCTGGCGGGCCTCAATGAAGGCACATGGCCTGGCCCGGCCGAAAGCGGACCATGGATCAATCGCCCGATGCGAGACATCCTGGCGATGAGGCAACCTGAAACACAAATCGGCCAGACTGCGCATGATTTCGTGCAGGCCTTTGCAAACGCCGAGGTGAAGCTTCTGTGGTCCCGCCGTGTCGGTGATTCGCCGGCTACCCCATCACGCTGGATCCTGCGCCTCCTGATGATGCTCGGACTGTCAGAGCGTGATGAAGCCAAGTTCGAGAACCGATGGGTGAGCCTGGCACGCCGTCTCGCATCATCCGGAACGGTCAGCCCCGTGCCGATGCCAAGGCCAAGGCCATCTCGGGTCCTGCGGCCGAAAAGTCTCAGCGTCACCCGCATCGAAACGCTGATCCGCGATCCCTATGCAATCTACGCCCGCCATGTGTTGGGGCTCGAGCCGGTCAAGCCGGTTACGTCTGCACCTGATCCCGCCCGCCGGGGCGTCATGATTCATGGCGCCATCGGTGATTTTCTCGGCGCCTGCCCCCGGCATATCCCAGATGATGCATTGCTGATGCTGGAAAGCCTCGGGGCGCGGCACTTTGCGCAAATTGCCGATTATCCTGGGCTGATGAGTTTTTGGTGGCCGCGGTTCCGCCGTGCCGCCCGCTGGTTTGTCGAGAACGAGCCAACGGCCCGCCGGGGTGTCGAGCAGGTGATTGCCGAGTGCCGTGGTTCGGTCCAGCTTCACATTGCCGGTGAGCCCTTCACGTTGACTTGCCGCGCCGACCGCATTGATCTCCTCGCCAATGGCAGCGCCCGCATCACTGACTACAAGACTGGCGAAGTGCCAACCCTGCCGCAGGTCAAGATCGGGCTCGCACCGCAGCTGACGCTGCAGGCCGCCATTCTGGCCCGTGGTGGCTTCGAGATGATTGAGAAACGGGCAGTCGCGGCAATTGGCTATGTGCATTTGACCGGCGGCGAGCCTGCGGGCGAAGACAGGCCGCTTGATGTCGACGTGATGGAGCTGGCAGAGCGGCATCTCGCGGGCCTCACAAGATTGCTTGGCGCCTATGCGAATGCTGACCAGGCTTATCTCCCGCGCGCAATGATGGAGCGTGAGGAAGATGAAAGCGACTATGATCATCTCTCGCGCTTCCGGGAGTGGACGCTTGCCGGAGACCTGTCGTGAAGGAAAATCCTGCCGCCAGCCAGGCACAGCTCAAGGCATCAGATCCTGCGGCCACGGTCTGGGTCAACGCCAATGCCGGATCGGGCAAGACACATGTGCTGGTTGACCGGGTCATAAGACTGATGCTGGGCGGCAGCGAGCCCTCCCGCATCATGTGCCTGACCTTCACGAAGGCAGCCGCTGCCGAGATGGCAAACCGACTGTTTGAGCGCCTCGGCAAATGGGTGACGCTCGATGATGCCGCATTGCTTGCAGAACTTGCAAGGCTGGGCGTCATGCGAGCCGATCGGCAGCGCCTGGCTCTCGCCCGGCAATTGTTCACCCGCGCTCTTGAAACGCCAGGGGGCCTGAAGATTCAGACCATTCATGCCTTCTGTGAGCGGGTGCTTCAGTTGTTTCCGGTAGAAGCCGGCGTGGTGCCGCATTTTTCCATGCTGGATGAGCGTGAAACACGCGCAGTGCTGGCAGAGGCGCGCAACGCTGTGCTGATCGATGCGCGCGATGGCAAGCCGGGTGCACTTGGCGATGCGCTGCAGGACGTCGTCAACCGTGCCAATGCCGGTGATTTCGACAAGCTCCTGGCACAACTCCTTGGCAAGAGAGCCACGCTTCGCGCGATCCTCGAGACGGATGACGGTCTTGGCAGGGCCGAGCACCAGTTGCGCCACCTGTTGTCACTCGAGCAGGGGCTCACGCGTGAAGGCCTCGTGGAGACCCTGCGATGTGATGCCGGCAGATATCTGGAACTTGCCGAGGTTCTTGATCGCGGCTCCAGCACCGAGCGTGACCGCGCAGCTGAGATCCGCAAGCAGCTATCGTCGCAGTCTGCCACGCTTCTGTCGTTGTGCAGTGTCTTGCTGATCAAGGATGGTTCCATCCGCCAGTCGATTGCCAACAAGAAGACCCTTGCCGCTCATGGCTGGATCGAGGATTTCATAAAGGCCGATCAGGCCCGCCTTGTGGACGGGCTCGGGCTGCTCGGCGACCTCGAGTGCCTGACCGCAACGCTGTCTCTGCTCAAGCTTGGCCAGGCTATCTCTGAGCGGTTTTCGGAGGCCAAAAGGGCGCGCGGCGCCTATGACTTCGATGATCTGATCATCCGCACCGGTGAACTGCTGCGCGAAAGGCCCGATGCGGCCTGGGTACTCTACAAGCTTGATGGCGGCATCGAGCACCTGCTCGTCGATGAGGCCCAAGATACAAGCCCGATGCAGTGGCAAATCATCCGCTCACTGACCGATGATTTTTTTACCGGCGAGGGCCGTCATGGAACCGCTCTGCGCACCCTGTTCGTTGTTGGCGACCGCAAGCAGTCGATCTATTCGTTCCAGGGCGCTGACCCCGCCGTGTTTGAAGACGTCCTGACCGACGTTCAGCGTCAGGCAGAAGGGGCCAGGCAGGAATTTCGCGCCGTGGATTTCAGCGTGTCATTCCGTTCCACGCCGGAGGTGCTTTTTGCCGTCGACGCGGTGTTTGCAGAAAGATCCCCGGCCCGCCTGAAGCTTGACGGTAATGTGCCGCGCGACTGGCACCATGAGCCGAACCGGCGCGGCGAGCCTGGTGTGGTTGAGATCTGGCCTCTGGAACATCCCGGCGACGCGCTGGAGCAGCAGCCATGGCAGGCGCCGGTTGACCGCGAGCCCACCGAGTCGCCCCGCCGCCGGCTGGCGAAGCGGCTTGTCAGGACAATCAAGGGCTGGATCGGCCATCGCCGTCTTTCTGCCCAGAACCGCGCCGTTGAGCCGGGCGACATTCTGATACTGGTGCGACAGCGCAACAGCTTCTTTGATGGGATGATCCGGGCGCTGTGGAACGAGGGCATACCGGTGGCAGGCGCGGACCGCCTGAAGCTGGGTGAGAACATCGCAGTGCTCGACCTGCTGGCGCTGGTGCAGTTCACGATCATGCCGGAAGATGATCATGCACTGGCCTGTATCCTCAAGAGCCCACTGTTTGAGCAGCCATTGAGTGAAGATGACCTTCTCCATCTTGCTGCTGGCCATGTTCCGGGCACGCTCTGGCAGCGACTTTCGCACGAGGCGAAGGAGCCCTATGCTGCCGCTGCAACTTTGCTTCGGCCGCTCGTCGCGTCGGCGCCCGGTGCCCGTCCCTTCGAATTTCTCGTTGGCGTCCTGACTGCGTCACGATTGCGCTTCGTGTCCCGGCTTGGGAGCGAAGCCAATGATGCCATTGACGCACTGCTCGACCGCGCCCTCGATTACGAGGAGTTGCATGGCACATCACTGGCGGGCTTCGTCAACTGGTTTCAGGCCGAGGAGATCGAGATCAAGCGTAACATGGACCCGGATGCCGGGCTGGTGCGCGTCATGACCGTGCATGGAGCCAAGGGCCTCGAGGCGCCCATCGTGATCCTGCCGGATACCACCAGCATTCCGGAATATCAGAAGAGTGATCCGCTGCTGATGCTGCAATGTGAGGGTGACGGGCTTGCCAAGGTGCCGCTCTGGGTTCCGGCCAACCTCAAGACCACGCGTGAGGTGGCAAGGTTCAGGGATGCTCAAAAAGCCGATGCCATCGCCGAGTATCACAGGCTGCTCTATGTCGCCATGACACGGGCGGAGGACGAGCTCTATATCTGTGGCTACGCCGGTCAGAAGAAGATCCCTGATTTGTGCTGGTACAATACCGTTCATCATGCACTTGTCGGGCAGATGTCCCCGCTGGCCGATGGCCAGGGCTGGCGGCTGGGTGCTCCACCTGTGAAGATACCCGATGGAGGCGTGGTTCGGGCCGGTGCGGTGCCGCCAGTTCCGGCATGGGCAAGCCGCAGGGTGGAGTTCTCCCCATCTGATACGGGTCAACCACCGCCGCGCCGCCGCAGCGAAGAGCGGGTGGCGCGCGGCATCCTCATTCACCGCATCCTGCAGAATCTTCCGGAACTCGACGCGGATGAGCGCCTGCCCTATGTTGTCGCAGCCGTCAGGCGCGCCGGGGCGGACCCCGCCCTGGCCGATGAGCTGCTGGCTTTGATCTCAAACCCCGACCTGTCCGGCCTGTTTTCGGGGGACGGGCATTCCGAGGCGGCGCTGATCATCGATATGCCGGGGGGCGGTGTCGAACGCCGCCGCATGGACCGCCTGGTGGTCTTGCCCGACGCCATTCTGGTTGCCGATTACAAGACCGACCGTGACGTGCCGACACGCCCGGCAGACTGCCCTCCTGACTATCTCATGCAGCTTGCCATCTATCGTGACGCCTTGCGGCTCACGGAGCCTGAAAAACCATTGCGCTTCTGCATTGTCTGGACCGAGACTCCCAGTCTGATGATGATCCCCGACGAGTTGCTTGACCGCATGGCAGCCCTGCGCCAGCCCCGCCCTTGACCATGCGGGGGGCGGCTCTTACCTTCACCCCCGAAACGGTGATTCCCGCCACAGCTGCAACGAGGGTCCTCATGGCTACGCACAAAGTATCTGACACGTCCTTCGACAAGGATGTGCTGCAGTCCGATACGCCTGTTGTCGTTGATTTCTGGGCTGAATGGTGCGGACCCTGCAAGATGATCGCGCCAGCCCTGGAAGAGATCGCTGCCAGCCTTGGCCCGAAGGCCAAGATCGTCAAGATCAACATCGACGAGAACCCGTCGACCCCCGCCCGCTATGGTGTACGCAGCATTCCCACGCTGGTGGTGTTCAAGGGCGGGCAGGTGGCGGCCACCAAGGTCGGCGCAGCACCGAAAACCCAGTTGCAGTCGTGGATCGAGCAGTCGATCGTCTAGAGCAAGAAGCGACCTGATTGAAACGGTGCCGTTCGGTCGCGGCGGGGTCGGATGGCTCGATCGGGCCACCAGCCCGCCTTTCGCCATTGCTGTGGCCATACCGCGAAATTCTCCTGTCGGCGCGATCCAGTCAGGTTGGTTCCTGCTCCAATCACTCTTCGTCGAATTTGCTGGCAACGAGCTGGGTCAGCGCCTCAAGGGCTGCCGCGGCCTCCGGCCCCTTCGCGTCAACGATGATGGATGTTCCCATGGCGGCGCCCAGCATCATCAGTCCCATGATTGATGTCGCCGGCACTGACATGCCGTCACGGCTTACCGTAATGTCGGCATTGAAGGCTTCGGCACATTTCACGAACTTGGCCGAGGCCCTCGCGTGCAGTCCGCGCTGATTGACGATCGGCAATTCTCGCGACGTAGCGCCTGCCTGCATGCCATCAGTCTCCCAGAACCTGGCTTGCGACATTGATGTATTTGCGGCCAGCATCCTGTGCTGCTGCCGCAGCCCTGTCGAGGACATAGTCCTTGCGAATGCGTGCGAGCTTCACAAGCATTGGAAGGTTGAGCCCTGCCACCACCTCGACCTTGCCGATTTCGAGCAGCGAAATGGCCAGGTTCGACGGCGTACCGCCAAACATGTCCGTCAGGATGATGACGCCTGCGCCGCTGTTCACCCGTGATACGGCAGCGGCAATATCAGCGCGCCTGGCCTCCATGTTGTCATCCGGGCCGATGGCGACGGTCTCGATTGCAGATTGCGGGCCGACGACATGCTCGAGGGCCGAACGGAACTCGTCAGCAAGGCGGCCATGGGTGACCAGGACGAGTCCGATCATGATGGTAGAGCAACTCCGTATTCCTGCCGGCGGCGGCGAACAATGCCCGCAACTCGGTTGCGATGCAATATGGTTTCAGCGCGGCACAAACTGGTCCAGGGCAGCCCGCAAACGGGCAGGCGCAGAAGCCATGATCGGATCCAGCCGGATCAGTGGAAGCCCGATGCCGAGAATGCCGATGCGGGCGCTGGCGAGATCCGGCATGCGTTCAATCTCGTTTGCTGGCGTCAGCCGGACGGCGAGGGTCAGAGCGATCTCCGGCACGGTGGTAACCCGCGCCAGGCCAAGCCCCCTGATCTCCAGCATGCCTGACAGTGCCGGTGGTGCCGTTGCCATGAGCCTGCTGGCCTGCCTGCGGATCAGCACCTGGTCATCGGCCACCAGCCGCGCCGGGCGCAGGTGTCCAGACAGTCCGCCACCTGCCGCATCGATCAGGCGCAGGGCGAGGTCGGACTTGCCGGACCCGGGTTCGCCCAGCAGCAACACGCCGTCCTCGCCGAGCGCGAGGCAGGTGCCGTGCATCAGCGCCGTCTCAGTCATGCTGGGCGGCCGGAATGCGCACGGTAAAGCGGGCCCCGATCACCTGCCTGTCGCTTCCGGCTTCCGATTTTGCATACCGGTTTTCCGCCCAGATCCGGCCGCGGTGGGCATCGACGATTTGCTGTGAAATGGAAAGGCCAAGGCCGGAATTGGAACCGAAGCTGCCCTCGGGCCGGTCAGTATAGAAGCGCTCGAAGATTCGTTCGAGATTGTCCGGGCTGATCCCGGGCCCGCAGTCCTCGACGCGAAACTCCACATCGGGGCCAGTGCGTTTAATCCGTATACTGATTTTTGATCCTGGTTTGGTGAAGGACCGTGCGTTGTCCACAAGGTTTCGTACCACCTGTCCGAGGCGAGAATCATGACCCATAACGGTGTAGGCCTGGGTGCGGTCCATGCCTTGTGGCGGCTTGGCGACCTCAAGCTCGACCTCGGCCTGATGGTCCTTGCGGGTATCGTTTGAATAGCTGACGATGGTTTCAAGCAGTTGCGAAAGGTCAAGGGCCTGAGCCTCTCCCCGCGCCAGTTCGGCATCGAGCCGCGAGGCATCGGAAATGTCGGTGATCAGGCGGTCCAGCCGTTTCACATCGTGCTTGACGATGTCCACCAGCCGCGTGCGCTGCTCATCGGTCTTGGCATAGGCAAGGGTCTCGACCGCACTTCTCAGCGAGGTCAGTGGATTCTTGAGCTCATGGCTGACATCGGCTGCAAAGGCCTCGATTGCCGCGATCCGGCTGTAGAGTGCATTGGTCATGTCACGGATGGCGCCTGAGAGATCGCCAATCTCGTCACCGCGGGCCGAGAAATCCGGTATCTCGACGCGCTTGTTGATACCGCGACGGACGCGTTCGGCGGCCGCAGCGAGTCGTCGCAGCGGGAGGGCTATGGTGGAGGCGAGAAGAATCGAAAGCAGAATGGTGACCAGCGCGACGAAGCCGAATGTCATCAGAACGACCTGCCGTTCGGCACGCAGCACGTCGTCAATCTCGCCACCGCTCGTTGACAGGACAAGTGCCCCCAGAACTGCCCGGTAGCGCTGGACCGGGACCGCAACCAGCACAACGATCTGGCTGCGATCATTCAGTCGCACAAGGCTCACCTTCGCGCCGTTCAGCGCGGCGGCCACTTCGGGAAACTCCTTGCCGTTGTCGAAGCCATAGTCGGGTTGCCAGGGATAGTCGTAGCTGAAGAGCGCCGCGGTTACCCGCTGCCAGAACGCCTTCGGGCTGAAGCCGCCGCCTTCGCCATCCAGCGGGGGCAGTTCAGTCTGCACCACATCGCCTCGTGGTGAGAGAAAGCGGCTGTCGACAATCAGGTTGCCATCCTTGTCGATGATGCGCGCGCGCACGGTGGTATTGGCGAGAAGACGTTTCAGAACCGGGCCTGCTGTTTCCGGGTCGATTGGAAAATCAAGACTATCGGGCTGTTCAGTTTCGATGAGTGCTTCCTCACTCGTATCGGCAAGCGAGTCAGGGTCAATGACGATCGAGCCGGTGTCAACCGTGGCAGAGCCCGATACGGCAGCAGCAATGATCTGGGCCTGCGTGGTGAGACTCTGGACGCGCGCGTCGATCAGCCCCTGCCGGAACTGGTTGAAGTACAGAATGCCTGCAACGAGGATGATGAGCCCCAGCAGGTTGAGAAGCACGATGCGGGCGGTAAGCCGCTGCGAGGCCAACCGACGGAACCAACCCCGGCGCAGTGGCAAGGATCTCTCTGCCGTTTCGCCGCTGTCCTCAGCCTCGGTCCGGTCGGCGGCAGGTGGCGGCACTGGTTGATCGTGCATCCTGGTTCAGGAGCCGGTGCCGGGCTCACTGCTCCTTGAAACGGTAACCCACGCCATAGAGCGTCTCGATCGCGTCGAAGTCCGGGTCAACGGAATTGAACTTCTTGCGCAGCCGCTTGATGTGGCTGTCGATGGTGCGGTCATCGACATAGACCTGGTCGTCATAGGCGGCGTCCATCAGCGCATCGCGGCTCTTCACGATCCCGGGCCGCTGGGCGAGCGACTGCAGGATCAGGAATTCAGTCACCGTCAGCGTCACGGGCTTGCCGTCCCAGGTGCAGGAATGGCGGTCGGGGTCCATGGCAAGCTTGCCGCGCTCGATGACCTTGGCGGCTTCCTGGGGCGCAGCGCCCGCCTCGCGGCTGACCACTCGCCGCATCACCGCCTTCACGCGCTCGACAAGCAGGCGCTGGGAGAACGGCTTCTTGATAAAGTCGTCGGCGCCCATCTTGAGGCCGAACAACTCATCGATCTCGTCGTCCTTCGAGGTGAGGAAAATTACCGGCAGGTCGGACTTCTGGCGGATGCGGCGCAACAGCTCCATGCCATCCATGCGCGGCATCTTGATGTCGAAGATCGCCATGTCGGGCGGATTGTCCTGCAGACCCTGCAAGGCTGCCGCGCCATCATTGTATTTCTGAACGCTGTAGCCCTCGTTCTCGAGTGCCATGCCTACGCTTGTCAGAATATTGCGGTCATCATCGACCAGGGCGATCGTCGGCATTTTCCTGTTCATCCTTCAATTGTATCCTCGTTGTCCGCCTAGGGGCGGAACTGGAACAAAATATGGCAGTCATGATAGGGCCTTCTGGCTGGAAATGCGAGGCGTGACAATGAGCGGCAACAGAAGTTTCAGTGCAGCGGCGGCGCGAGGGTTGCTGCGGCGGGCGCGCACCGCCACCCTCTCAACCTTCAATTCCGATGATGGTAGCCCCTATGCCTCGCTGGTGAATGTCGCCACGGACGTGCGGGGCTGGCCGGTGATCCTGGTCTCGACCCTCGCCTGGCACACCCGCAATCTGCTTGCCGATCCCCGGGCCAGCCTCATGGTGGCGGAGTTGCCCCCCGACGGCGATGCGCTCACCGGGGCGCGGGTCACGGTGATGGGCAGCTTTTCGCGCTGTGACGCTCCAGGCCTGATCCGGCGCTATCTTGCCCGCCACCCGGCAGCCGAGCTCTATGCGAGCTTTGGCGATTTTGGCATCTGGCGGATGGAGCCGCAGCGCGCACATGCGGTGGCGGGCTTTGGCCGCATCGAGACAATTCCGGCAGATGAGATGTTTCCCTCAACAGATGAGATGGACGCTCTCGAGGCGGAGGCACTGTCACACATGAACGAAGATCACGCGGATGCCATCCAGCGCTATGCCGAACTACTGCTGGGCGCCTCGCCCGGTGGCTGGAAAATCGCGGCAATCGACCCTGACGGCGCGGATCTGTGCCGCGAGCAGGAAAGCCTTCGGCTGGCGTTTGACCCTCCGGTCTGGTCCGGCATGGAGCTGCGGGCAGTGCTGGCACGGCTCGGCACGCAGAGAAAGGACTAAGGGAAAACATCAATTTTTGACTTGCGATACCGCAAATAGATGATGTAAAAATTGCATTACATCATTATTTGCTTGCCTGCATATGCGCCTGGTCACTATGATCCGACGCAGGCATTTGCGGGGGGCTTGCAATGACCACTGCCACGGACGCTCTCATTCGCAGCCAGTTGGCTGACCTCGGACTCAGATGGGCTGACCGCATCTCCTGGAACGCACCGGCTGCCGCGCTCTATCAGGAGGCTGTTGCGCGCGGCGAGGGGCTGGTGGCGGAAGGCGGGGGCCTGGTGGTGAGCACCGGCCAGCACACGGGCCGAAGCCCCGCCGACAAGTTCGTGGTGCGTGATTCAACCACCGAACACAGCATCTGGTGGGATAACAACAGGGCCATGAGCCGCGAGCATTTCGAAGCCCTGCGCCAGGATTTTCTGGCGCATGCGCGGCTGAAATCTCTGTTCGTGCAGGATCTGGCCGCCGGTGCCGACCCGGTCCACCGTCTGTCCGTCCGGGTGATCACCGAGCAGGCCTGGCATGCCCTTTTCATCCAGCATCTGCTCATTCTGCCGGCTGACCGGGTTGGCTTTGCTCCTGCACTCACCATCATCAATCTGCCGTCGTTCCGTGCCGATGCTGCCCGCCATGGCACGCGTGGTGAAACCGTCATAGCGCTTGATCTCGCCCGCGGCCTCGTGCTCATCGGGGGCACGCACTATGCCGGCGAAATGAAGAAGGCGGTTTTCACCGTCCTCAACTATCTTTTGCCTGCAAAGGGGGTCCTTCCCATGCATTGTTCGGCCAATATCGGCCCGCTGGGTGAGAGTGCCGTATTCTTCGGGCTCTCCGGCACAGGCAAGACCACGCTTTCCGCCGATCCTTCCCGCACACTGCTTGGCGATGACGAACACGGCTGGTCCGAAGATGGCCTGTTCAATTTCGAGGGTGGATGCTACGCCAAGGTCATCAGACTGTCAAAACAGGCTGAGCCTCAGATTCACGCTGCCACCCACAGCTGGGGAACCGTGCTCGAAAATGTGACGATCGATGGCGACACCCGCCGCCTCGATCTTGATGACGGCTCCATCACGGAAAACACGCGTGCCGCCTATCCGCTGGCCGCAATCGCCAGCGCCAGTACCTCGGGCCGGGCAGCGATACCTCGCACCATCGTGATGCTTACGGCCGACGCCTTTGGCGTGCTGCCTCCCATTGCCAGGCTGACGCCCGCTCAGGCCATGTATCACTTCCTCTCAGGCTACACCGCCAAGGTGGCGGGTACCGAACGTGGGGTGACCGAGCCTTCTGCCACATTTTCCACTTGCTTCGGCGCCCCCTTCATTCCACGTGATCCAGCGGTTTATGGAAACCTGCTGCGCAGCTTCATCAACCGCCACCAGGTGTCATGCTGGCTTCTCAATACCGGATGGACGGGCGGCCCCCATGGCGTGGGTCAGCGCATGCCCATCGGGGTCACGCGGGCGCTGCTGCGTGCTGCCCTTGATGGCGAACTCGACCATGCTCCGATGCGCCGTGATGCTCACTTCGGCTTTGCCGTGCCGATGCGTGCAGACGGGGTTGATCCAACGTGCCTCGATCCGCGCCAGACCTGGCCTGATGGCCTCGCCTATGATGCCATGGCGCGTAAACTGGTCGGGATGTTCGTGCGGAACTTCGAACGTTTTGAACAAGCCGCTGATGCCGAGGTCAGGGCTGCCGGTCCTGCTGTTCAGATCGCAGCCGAATAGCTGCCGGGCGTGTGCGCCGCGCAGATTCGCCCGACATCTTCGGCTGTCAGACCGGCCTCAAAATGCATGCAGCAATATGGCTTGCCGGCTTCAGCCTGATTGCCCTCGGTGCGGAAGAACCGGCAACTCCGGCAGGTGCCGAAGCTGATCATTCCCTCGCGGCCGAGTTCCGCGCGCAGCAACTCTTCGAACCCCCGCAGCATGCGTCGGCGTGTCTTGCCTCCCAGTTCACTGATGGCCTGCGCCAGCCTCAGCCATGGATCATCCGCCAGGGCGGCCTCGCCCTTCGCCGTGAGGCTGAGAGCCACCAGCTTGCCACTGTCCGGACGCGAGCTCTTGCTCAGCAGCCCCTTTCGTACCAGTGCCTTGACGGTCTGGGAAATCGTCCCCTTGGTTGCACCGAGATACCGGCTGAGGGCACTTGGGGAATTGGAGAACCTGTTGGCGCGGCTCAGGTAGCGGAGTGCTTCGCGCTGTGCCGGGTTGAGGCCGTGCTGGTGGTCGCGGGCCCGCATCAGCCGCGCCAGCCGCTCCAGCTGTTGTGCGATCGCTGCGCCGCCGGCCTCCTGCCCGTCATCGTCGATCATCTGCCAGATGCCTTCCTGCCATGTGGCTTCTTCGGCCTCCTCATGGTTTCACAAAGTCGCAGCCTCGGCGAGAAGAATCTTGACCAGCCCTTCGGCCTGTCTCGATCCGGAAGGTTGCGGCCCGACCCGCTTCTCGGATAAGGACGAAGCGAGGTGTTTCGGAGGTTGGCCATGAAGATTGCAGTGGGTGCAGACAGCGCGGGCAAGCCGCTGCTTGATGTCATCGAGGCGCATCTGAAGTCGAAACCCGGGCATATCGTGTCCAATCTGAGTGCCGCCGGCTTCTATGCCGACCTTGCCGCCGATCTGGCAGGGAAGGTGAGGGATGGCAATTTCGAGCGGGGTATCCTTATCTGTGGTACGGGCATCGGGGTTTGCATCGCCGCCAACAAGGTTCCCGGTATCCGCGCAGCGCTGACGCATGACACCTATTCCGCCGAACGTGCCGCCAAGTCCAACAATGCCCAGATCATCACCATGGGCGCGCGGGTCATTGGCCCGGAACTGGCCAAGGCGATTGTTGACACCTGGCTTTCCTCCAGCTTTGACCCGACAGGCCCGTCGGCTGCGAATGTCGAGGCTATCAACCGTCTCGATGGATCTGCCGTCAAACGATCCGGGCCATGATCCATGACGACATTCGTACGGCGGTTGGAAAGCCGTGCGAGGCCCATGCCGGCGCCTGTTGGCGTGTCCTGTGTCAGGAGTGCGTCTGCGCATCGGGAAGGTGTCCGCGACATCTTTCATGGCCACAAGATCTGGACGAGCCGGGGCTCACAGTCTTTCGCTGTTTCTTGTCGACATCCGCTGCGCCTGCCAGACTGGACGCAGGACTGATCCGATTCGCAGCATCATGAACCATGCCACCACCACCATCGGCTGCGAAGATGTGCTCAATCCTGCGGAGTGCATAAGAGGGGCTCACCGGCCCGGCGTGTGGAGGCCAAGATGGTGAAATCACTTGTCGCCGCTGCAAGTTTGGCGAAGTGCGGCTCGATCAGGTGTCGGCGCTCTCTATCGATCCGGTCCTGTCCTGCCGCGCATGTGCCCGGCCTAACGAGGTCTCATTGAATGAAAGAGGATTTCCACGACTGGGTCGGGCGCCGCGTGACACGTGAAGACGTGGTGACGCCGCGTCTCCTCGCCGAGTTCCGGGCAACGCTAGGCCCCTATCTGTTCGATGATGGCGGATCAACGTGTCCGCCGGGGCTTCATGCCTGTCTAGCACCGGCCATTCCCGCCATGGCGGATACTGGCCCGGATGGCGCAGAACGCAAGGGCCTGTTTCTGCCCCCTGTTCCATTTCCACGCCGCATGTGGGCAGGCGGCATGATCGAGACACTGCAGCCGCTGCAGATGGGCGCCAGCATCGTTCGCGTTTCAACCATCGGCGATATCCGCTTCAAGCGGGGGGCCACGGGTGAGTTGTGCCTTGTTTCGGTTCATCACGAGATCAGCGGTGAACATGGC
>NZ_JBIIDX010000135.1:0-9701 GCF_044238155.1 Aestuariivirga sp.
GCAAATCCGCCGGAGGCAAAGCTGATGTAGCCCGTGGTCAGATCAATGAGCGAGAGCGCACTGGTGCCAAGCACCATGGGCGCCCAGGTCTCAAGCACGCCGCGGATTCCGGCGAGATGCGCGGTGTCGATGATGCTGTTGCGGCCGATGTCGATCATCAGCTTCACCGGCACTGAATTGTAGGAATGGGCAAGCGCGCTGCTGAGCGTGGTGCGGCCGGCATACTTGCCGCTGTAATTCCGTGGCGCCCAGTCGCCGATTGCCACGGGTCCGTCCACCACCTCGTCGCTGGGCGCATAGCCCTTGAGCAGGGCCGCCATGTAGACGAAGGGCTTGAAGGCCGAGCCAGATTGGCGCAGGGCGTCCGTGACACGGTTGAACTGGCTTGCCTCATAGTCCCTGCCGCCAACCACAGCGCGCAGCGCGCCATCGGTCGACATGACGACGGCTGCTCCCTGGCTGACGTGATAGGCCTCGGCATTGAGCGCGAGTTCCTCGTTGATGATCGTCTGGGTGGCGGTCTGCAGTGGCAGGTTGATGGTGGTCTTGACCTCCAGCATGAAGTCGCCCGTCAGCCCCCTGCTTTCGATGAGGGCAAGTGTCTCGCGGTAGGCGACGTCGAGAAACCAATTGGGGCTGTCGGCGATGCGCTGTTCGACAAGCATGATCGGGGCGCGGCGGGCTTCGAGCAATTCGCCCTGGGTGATGAAGCCGGAATCGAGCATGCGGTAGAGCACCGTGTTGGCACGGCCGCGTGCGACCGCCGGGTTCTGGTGCGGCGCATATTTCGAGGGCGCCTTGAACAACCCGGCGAGCATGGCAGCTTCCGGCAGGGTGATGTCGCGCACCGACTTGCCGAAATAGAACTGTGAGGCGGCCTCGATGCCATAGGCGCCGCCACCCAGATAGGAGCGATCGAGGTAGAGTTTCAGGATTTCGTCCTTGCTGAGGCGCGCTTCGATCCACAGTGCGAGGAAGGCCTCGTGTACCTTGCGCCGGATGGTGCGCTCGGGCGACAGGAACAGGTTCTTGGCCACCTGCTGGGTGAGCGAGGACCCGCCCTGCACCACATCGTTGGCGCGGGCATTCTGTAGAATGGCGCGGAAGGTGCCGATGATGTCGACGCCGAAATGATCAAAGAAGCGGGCATCCTCGGTGGCCAGCACGGCCTTGATCATGTGCGGCGGAATCTCGGAGAGCGGAATGGCATCATCCTGGCGGATGCCGCGCCGCCCGATGATCTCGCCTGTCTCGTCGGTGAAGGTCACGGCATAGTCGCGGCCGCGGTTCCAGACATCACCCGTGCCCGAGAATGGAGGAAGGGCATAGGCCAGCAGGCCAAAGCAGATGATCACGCCGAAGGTCGCCGCATCGTCCAGCAGGTCAACCACCAGGCGCCGGAGGCCGCGCAGGCGAAAGCGTTCAAGAAAGCTCACATAGGCGGAGTGGCTGCGGCGGAGAAAATCCCAGGTCTCGAACACGGCACTGCTGACGGCGCCGTCGGCCCGCCACAACCGGCCGGCCAGGGAGTCACGGGGAGGAACTTTGGACACGCGCGACTGAAGCCTCTTGGAAGGTTCAGGCTAAGCCGGGATTGTGACCAAAACGCGCCATGGCGTGTTGCGTCTACCGGGAAGGTTGACTTGCATCCTCCAGTCCGTGGCATAAGCGGGTGATGACTGCCGCTCTGCCCTTCTGGAAGACCAAGCCGCTCGATGCCATGAGCCGGGCCGAGTGGGAGTCGCTCTGCGATGGCTGCGGTCGCTGTTGCCTCAACAAGCTGGAGGATGAGGACACGGGCCGTTTCCTCTACACCCGCGCGGCCTGCAAGCTGCTCGATCTCGAGACCTGCAAATGCTCCGACTATGCCAACCGCCAGGCCCGGGTGCCCGATTGCGTGGCGCTGACGCCGGGCAATGTGGGCGAGCTGGGCTGGCTTCCCGCAACCTGTGCCTACCGTCTGCTGTTCGAGGGCAAGCCGCTGGCCTGGTGGCACCCGCTTGTATCCGGGCGTTCCGAAACGGTGGCGGAGGCCGGGATCTCGGTTGCCGGCGAGGCCTATTCCGAAAACGGGATCAGCATCGACGACCTCGTGGACCATCTGTGGCGGCTGCCGAAAGCCCGGCGGCGCCCGAAGCCTGGTGAGTGACCCATGAGACTGCTGCGGTGGCTGTGGCGGCAGGCGGTGATTCTGGGCCTTGGCGCTTTCAGCGTCTGGATCATCGTCTTCGTCATCTTTCGCATCACGGACAACCGGCTGCCCTGGATACTGGCGGTGGCGGTGACCTACGGGATCGCCGCCTACATCGTGCTGCCGCGGGTGATCCGCCTCGGACTGAGGTTCGTGCAGCGAAGCCGCGTTCCGGAATATACCACGGCCGGAGACGGATTGCCGGGCGATCCGGTCAACCTGGCGCTCATCGGCACTCTGGCGGAACTCAGGGCGGCTTTTGCCGCCCTCGGCTGGACCGAAGCGGACCGCCTGGGCCTCGCCAGCTCATGGCGCATGGCAGTGGCCTTCCTGCTGAATCGTCCCTATCCCAGCGCTCCGTTCAGCACGCTCTACCTGTTCGGACGCGGGCAGGACATCGGTTTCCAGAAAGCCATTGATGACAGCCCCCGCAAGCGCCATCACGTGAGGTTCTGGAGCATGAACCTGTCGCGTGTCGAGAACACGCTTGGAACGCCGGCCTTCTGGCTGAAATCCAGCCGTCCGCCCGATGGCGATCGCGCCCTCTGGATCGGGGCGGCTACCCGGGACACGGGTTTCGCCCTGACCTGGCTGTCGTTCCAGATCACCCACGCGACCGCCGCCGATACCAATGCGGAGCGGGACCTCATCGTTTCAGAAATGACGGCGCGACAGCTGATCGGACCCGTCAAGGCCTATGACGAAAGATCTGAGCTGCCGCAAAAGCGGGTCAACCACTACCACTTCGATGGCGACGTCAGCGTGGCGAGCCTGACGGTACAGGGTCGTGGGTCTGGCACGACGGTCGTTTCCTGAGCCTTCCGGACCCGTTCAGGCGGCGGCGGGCTTCGGCCGCTTGATCAGGGCGGCAGCCTTCAGGATGGCGGGGTCGAGTTCCTTGCCACCCGCATCGAGATAGGCGAACAGCGCGTTGCGCATGTGCGGCTCCCAGAACTTGTTGATGTGCTCCGCCACGTCCCTGGCCTCGGCCTCTGGGCCGGAGCCGTGAAAGAAGGTGGCAATCTGGTTGGCCATGCGGATCAGGTCACGTTGTTCCATTGCGGTCAGTCCTTGTCAAAAATCATGACGCCGCGGCTCGAGAGAGCCGCAAGCTTGAGTTTGGCCCCGCGCGCCAGCGACAGGGCGAGTGCCGTGGGCGCCGACACGGTGGCCAGCGCGCCGATGCCGGCGATGGCGCATTTCTGCACCAGTTCGAAGCTGCAGCGGCTGGACATCAGCACGAAGCCATCCGCCATGGAGCGGCCACCGCGCGCCATGGCGCCGATCAGCTTGTCGAGCGCGTTGTGGCGGCCCACATCCTCGCGGGCCAGCAGAATATCTCCGTCCACGGAGCACCAGGCGGCGGCGTGGACTGTGCGGTTCTCACGGCTCATCGGCTGATGGCGCGGAAGATTCTCATAGGCGCGGGCCACGGCCTGCGGGCTCAAAGCCACCGCTGGCAGCGCGCGGCCAGGCATGCGCACTGCGTCACGGATGTCCTCGATGCCGCACAGGCCACAGCCGGTGCGGCCTTCCAGGTTTCGCCTCGCCATGCGGGACCGGTTGATCCGCGCCTCCGGCACCGACAGGTCGATGGCATAGCCATGCTCCGAGGGCAGGACCAGCAACCCCGTCACGTCGGCAGCCTGGGAGATGATGCCCTCGGCGAGAGCAAAGCCCACCGCGAAATCCTCGAAATCGGCTGGAGTGCCCATCATCACGGCATAGGCCTGCGAATTGAACTGCAGGCTGAGCGGCACTTCCTCCGGCACCTGCCAGACGGTTTCCACGTCACCCGCGAGGGTGTGCAGGATGCCTCCCGCTGGCACAGAGGTGGAAGGCGCCGCCGCTCCGACGAGCACCGGCTTTCTGGCGGATGATGCGCTCACTCGGCGGCGACCATGCCCGAGGCGATGCGCTTGTTCTCTTCCTCGCGCTCCTCCCACTCCTTCTGCCAGTCGGAGGGCTGGTTGGAGAGCGTCACCTGCACCGCCGTCACCTTGTATTCTGGGCAGTTGGTGGCCCAGTCCGAGAATTCGGTGGTGATGACGTTGGCGCCTGATTCCGGATGGTGGAAGGTGGTGTAGACGACACCCTGCGGCATGCGCTCGGAAATCCGGGCGCGCAGCGTGGTGGCGCCCATGCGGCTGGTGATCGAGACCATGGCGCCATCCGCAATGCCGCGCAGCTCGGCGTCATGCGGGTGGATCTCGAGCACGTCCTCCTTGTGCCAGGTGACATTGGCCGTGCGCCGGGTCTGCGCGCCGACATTGTACTGCGAGAGAATGCGCCCGGTGGTGAGGACCAGCGGGAAGGAGCGGTTGGTACGCTCCGGGGTGGGCACGAATTCGGTGACCACGAAACGCCCCTTGCCGCGCACGAAGCCACCCACATGCATCAGCGGCGTGCCCTCAGGCGCCTTGTCGTTGCAGGGCCACTGCACCGAACCCAGCGTGTCAAGCTTGGCAAAGGAGACGCCGGCGAAGGTAGGGGTCACCTGCGCGATCTCGTCCATGATGTCGGAGGCGCTCTCATACTGCATGCGATAACCCATGGCGGTGGCGAGCTCGGCAACCACCTGCCATTCATGCTTGCCCTGCATCGGCGCCTTGACCTGGCGAACGCGGTTGATGCGGCGTTCGGCGTTGGTGAAGGTGCCGTCCTTCTCGAGGAAGGAGGTGCCCGGCAGGAACACATGCGCGAAGGCGGCGGTCTCGTTCAGGAAGAGATCCTGCACGACCACGCATTCCATGGCGCTCAGTGCGTCATTCACGTGCTTGGTGTTGGGGTCCGACTGGGCAATGTCCTCGCCCTGCACGAACAGGCCCTTGAACGTTCCCTCGACAGCCTCGTTGAACATGTTGGGAATGCGAAGCCCCGGCTCGTTGTCGAGCTGGGTCTGCCACACCGTCTCGAACATGCGGCGCACGATGTCGTCGCCGACATGGCGGTAGCCTGAAAACTCATGCGGGAAGGAGCCCATGTCGCAGGAGCCCTGCACGTTATTCTGGCCGCGAAGCGGATTGACGCCGACGCCGTTGCGACCGACATTGCCGGTGAGCATGGCGAGATTGGCCATGCCCATGACCATGGTCGAGCCCTGGCTGTGCTCGGTGACGCCGAGGCCATAATAGATGGCGCCATTTCCGCCGGTGGCGTAGAGGCGGGCCGCGGCGCGCAGTTCGCCGGCGGGAACGCCGGTAACCCCCGCCGTGGCTTCCGGCGAATTTCGATCCTCGCGGATGAAGGATTCCCAGCGGGCGAATTCGGTGGGATCGCAGCGCTCCTCGACGAAGGTGCGGTTGGCGAGGCCCTCGGTGACGATCACATGGGCGATGGCATTGATCACAGCCACATTGGTGCCGGGCTGCAATTGCAGGTGATGACTGGCACGGATGTGCGGCGTCTCGACGAGGTCGATGCGGCGGGGATCGATGACGATGAGCTTCGCACCCTCGCGCAGGCGCCGCTTCATGCGCGAGGCGAAGACCGGGTGGCCATCGGTGGGGTTGGCGCCGATTACCACGATCACGTCGGACTCGGCCACCGACTTGAAGTCCTGGGTACCGGCCGAGGTGCCGAACGTGCGCGACAGGCCGTAGCCGGTGGGCGAATGGCAGACACGGGCGCAGGTATCGACGTTGTTGTTGCGGAAGGCGGCGCGGATCATCTTCTGCACCACGAAGACCTCTTCGTTGGTGCAGCGCGAGGAGGTGATGCCGCCGATCGAGCCGCGGCCATATTTCTCCTGGATTGCGCGGAAGCGAAGCGCCGCATGGCTGATCGCCTCGTCCCAGGAGACTTCGCGCCACGGATCAGTGATCCGTTCACGGATCATCGGCTTCAGCACCCGGTCCTTGTGGGTGGTGTAGCCCCAGGCGAAACGGCCCTTGACGCAGGAGTGCCCTTCATTGGCGCCGCCATCCTTGTAGGGAACCATTCGAACAACCTGGTCGCCCTTCATCTCGGCCTTGAAGGAGCAGCCCACACCGCAATAGGCGCAGGTGGTGACAACCGAGTGCTCCGGCTGGCCCATGTCGATCACCGATTTCTCGGAGAGCGTGGCGGTCGGGCAGGCCTGCACGCAGGCGCCACAGGACACGCATTCGGAATTGAGGAAGTCCTCGTCCATGCCGGCCGAGACATGCGAGGCGAAGCCACGGCCATCGATGGTAAGGGCAAAGGTGCCCTGCACCTCTTCGCAGGCCCGCACACAGCGCGAGCAGACGATGCACTTGGCGGGATCGAAGGTGAAATAGGGGTTGGATTCGTCCTTGGGCTGGTAGCGGATGTTTTCCGAGCCGTCGGCGCGCTTGGCGAAGACGTGATTGTCGCCCTCATAACCGTAGCGCACGTCGCGAAGGCCCACGGCACCCGCCATGTCCTGCAATTCGCAGTCACCATTGGCAGCACAGGTGAGGCAGTCCAGCGGGTGGTCCGAGATGTAGAGCTCCATCACGCCCTTGCGGAGCTGGGCCAGCCGCTGCGTCTGGGTCTTGACCTTGATTCCGGGGGCCACCGGCGTGGTGCAGGAGGCCGGCGTGCCCTTGCGGCCCTCGATCTCGACGAGGCAGAGCCGGCAGGAGCCGAAGCTCTTCAGCGAGTCGGTGGCGCAGAGCTTCGGGATCTTGGTGCCAAGCTCCATCGCGGCGCGCATGATCGAGGTGCCGTCCGGCACCGTTACCTCATGGCCGTCGATTTCCAGCGTCACCATCTTCTCCGCGCTGGAAGCTGGCGTGCCGTAGTCCGTTTCCTTGATGAGGGTCATGGTGGTCTGGCTCCTATTCCGCGGCAAGGCGCGAGGGCTTGTCGAAATCTTCGGGGAAGTGCTTCACTGCGCTCATCACGGGCATGGGCGTGAGCCCGCCCATGGCGCAGAGCGAACCGTCGGTCATGGTCTGGCAGAGGTCGGACAGCAATTCGAGATTGGCTTCGCGGCTTTCGCCGGCGACGATCTTGTCGATCACCTCGACGCCGCGGGTGGAGCCGATGCGGCAGGGCGTGCACTTGCCGCAGGATTCGACCGCGCAGAACTCCATGGCGAAGCGGGCCTGGGCGGCCATGTCGACGCTGTCATCGAACACCACGACGCCGCCGTGGCCGACCATGGCCTGGGCGCCGGCGAAGGTTTCATAATCCATCGGCATGTCGAGCTGCGAGGCCGGCAGATAGGAGCCAAGGGGCCCGCCCACCTGCACCGCGCGCACCGGGCGGCCGGTGAAAGTGCCGCCGCCGAACTCTTCGATCAGTGTACGGAGGGTTACGCCAAAGGCCTTTTCCACGAGCCCGCCCTGCCTGATGTTGCCGGCGAGCTGGAAGGGCAGGGTACCGCGCGAGCGGCCCATGCCATAGTTCTTGTAGGCGGCCCCGCCCTCGGCCAGGATGAAGGGCACAGCGGCAAAGCTCAGCACGTTGTTGATGACGGTGGGCTTGCCGAACAGCCCTTCGAGCGCCGGAATCGGGGGCTTCGGCCGTACCATGCCGCGCTTGCCCTCAAGGCTCTCCAGCATGGCGGTTTCCTCGCCGCAGATATAGGCGCCGGCACCGCGGCGCACCTCGAGGCGGAAAGATTTGTCCGTACCCTGAATATTGCTGCCAAGCCATCGTGCGGCGGTGGCGGCGTGGATCGCCTCGTTCATGGTGGCGATGGCATCGGGATATTCCGAACGGATGTAGACGTAGCCACGGGTGGCGCCCACGGCGAGGCCGGCGATGGTCATGCCCTCGATCAGCATAAGGGGGTCACCCTCCATCACCATGCGGTCGGCGAAGGTGCCTGAATCGCCCTCGTCGGCATTGCAGCAGACGTATTTCTGATCGGCCGTGGCGTCATGCACCGTCTTCCATTTGATGCCGGTGGGAAAGCCAGCACCACCGCGGCCGCGCAGGCCCGATTCGGTGACCTCCGCCACGATGGCCGCGCCGGTGAGGCCGAGGGCCTTCTTCAGCCCGGCGAAGCCGCCGTGCTTCTCGTAGTCGGTCACCGAAACGGGATTGGTTATGCCGCAACGGGCGAAGGTGAGCCGCTCCTGGTTCTTCAGGTAGGGGTGCTGGGCAATGTCGCCCAGCCGGAGGGCGTGGTCGCCGCCATTCTCGAGGGCGGGGATGAGCGAGGCGACATCGGCCTTGGTTACTGGCCCGTAGGCGATGCGGCCGCCAGCAGTTTCGACCTCGACGAGGGGCTCGAGAAAGAGAAGGCCGCGGGAGCCATTGCGCACCACCTCAAAGCCGGACGCGACAAGAGCGGCTGCCACTTCATCAGCCCCCACCGAGCGGGCGGCCGAATCGCGCGGGACGAAGACCCGGGTCATGAGCGGCACTCCGCGGCGATGGTCTCGAACCGGGCGGCATCGACCCGGCCCACCAGCCTGCCGTCCACCATGATGGCGGGGGCAAGCGCGCAGTTTCCCAGACAGTAGACGGGTTCCAGCGTAATGGCGCCATCCGCCGTGGTCTGGCCCATCTTGATCTTGAGGAAACGCTCGATCATGGCGGCCAGCTCATTTCCCTTCATGGCCTGGCAGGCCTCGGCCCGGCAGACCTTGATGACATGGCGGCCGGCCGGCTCGCGGCGGTAGTCGTGGTAGAACGTGACGACCCCGTGTACCTCCGCACGCGAAAGGTTCAGCGATTTGGCCAGCGCGGGCAGGGCGGCTTCAGGGACGAAACCAAGTTCCTCCTGCAGATCATGCAGGATTTCGAGCAGGGCATCGGGCTTGTTGCCGTAGCGTAAGGCTATCTCCCGGGCGGCCGTCGCCTCGCGCGGGGGGGTGTCAATCAGGGAATGGTGTCCAGACATGTCCACTTCATGGCGCAGTCTGACTGTAAATTCCAATTGACGGCTCCTATGGAGCCATAGGCAGGGCTGATTGACAGGTCCGGTCAGGACTTGAGGGAGCGGGCGGCTGCGAACAGGGCGGAAACCAGGGGCGACAGGGGTTCGCGCGGCAGACCCACCAGGCCCACCTTGTGTTCCACCTTCGGATCGACCAGCGGAATGGCCCGGACGCCCTCGAGGTGGCCCAGCACGTTGATGAAGTATTCCGGCATGATCGAAGACAGGCCCATCGACTTTACCGAAGCCAGCAGGTTCATGATGGAGTTGGTCTCGAGCCGGGGCGAGGGGTGCGCGCTCGCCGCCGCGAAGGCGCGGTCGATGATGCGGCGGTTCTGCATGTTGGGTGTGAGCAGACAGAGAGCCTCGCCCGCCGCCTGCTGCCAGGTGACGGATGATTCGTCCTTGTACGGAGAACTCTCTCCGACGAACAGGCAGTAGTGCTCGGAATAGAGCGGATGCTGCATGAGGCCTTCCACCGGCTCGTTGTCGAGATAGGTGAGTCCGGCCTCGATCGAATGGTCGTGCAGGTTGCGCAGGATTTCCGAGGAGGACTGCGAGAGCACGGTGAACTCGACCATCGGGTGGGCCTGTTCCATGGCGCGGGTGAGCAGCGACACCATGGGCAGGGCCGAGGGGATGACGCCGAGGACGAGGCGGCCCGACAGCTCGCCC
>NZ_JBIIDX010000136.1:0-9585 GCF_044238155.1 Aestuariivirga sp.
AAGCTCACGAACACCGATCGCGCGCAACGCCGGAAGAGCCGGATCGAGCCCGATGAGCTGCCGCGCCTCGGCAATCGCGCCTTTCGAGAGCATCCATTCGAAGCGCGTCTCGGCCCTCGCATAGAGCTCGGGCCGGGGCACATCGAGAAACATCCGCTCGACCTCCACGCCCTTGAGAGGTGCCTCGGCCGCGCCCTCGCGCTGCCAGTCGCCAAGCGAACGCCCCGTGGCCTCGACCACCTCGAGCGCACGAACCAGCCTCTGACGGTCGGCAGGCAGCAGGCGCGCCGCCATGGCGGGATCACGGAGAAGAAGTTCCGCATGGAGATCGCCTGCAAAGCTGCGCCACCGGAGGCGAACCTCGTCGGGGATGGGCGGCACCGCAGCAAGCCCCTGTTCCAACGCCCTGAAATAAAGCCCGGTGCCGCCGGTGACGATGGGCAGGAACCCCTCCGCCCAGGCAGCGCCCAACTCTCTCTCCGCCTCATGCAGCCAGGCGGCAACCGAATGCGCCACAGCAACCGGAACATGACCGTAGAGCCGATGCGGGGCCGCAGCCTCCTCCCCGGCATCGGGCCTTGCCGTGAGAATTCTCAGTTCGCGGTAGACCTGCATGGCATCGGCGTTGATGATGATGCCTCTGCGCTCGCGGGCAAGCCTGAGCGCCAGGGCAGACTTGCCGCTGGCGGTGGGGCCTGCAATAAGCAGCGCGCATCTTTGTGAAGTGTGCATCATGGATTCCGTCCTCGTCCTCATAGCAGCCCCGGGCACGCAGGCAATCGCTGCGCCGATCCTTGATCTGCTGCGGGACCTGGGCGGCGGCCCGCCCCACTGGCTGGCCGAGGGTGAAGCCTGCGAGATATCTGCCTTCGCGCGGCTGCCGGAATTCATGCTGGCCATCCGCCGGTTCCCGGTAGATGCGGCCCTGATTTCCAACCAGAACCGGCGCAAGCGGCTGCTGATCGCCGACATGGATTCCACCATGATCGAACAGGAATGCATCGACGAACTGGGCGAGGCGGCCGGGGCGGGAGAAGCAATCCGCGACATTACCCGCCGTGCCATGTCCGGCGAGCTGGATTTCGAGACTGCGCTGAGGGCGCGCGTGCGGCTGCTGGCCGGCCTTCAGGCCGGGCTTGTGACCAGGCTGCTGCGCGAGCGGATCACCTTCATGCCCGGCGCGCAGACCCTGATTACCACGATGAAGGCCAATGGGGCCTACACCGCTCTCGTATCTGGTGGCTTCACGGTATTCACCGGGCCGGTGGCGCGCGCTCTTGGATTCGACGAGAACCAGGCCAATGAGTTGGTGATCGAGGATGAACGGCTTACAGGCGACGTGCGCCCGCCCATCCTCGGGCAGAGAGCCAAGCTCGAGGCACTCCATCGCATGACCGGGCGTCTTGGCCTCGACCCAGGCGATGCCCTTGCTGTTGGTGACGGGGCCAATGATCTCGCCATGCTGGCCGAGGCCGGGATGGGCGTTGCCCTTCATGCAAAGCCCACCGTGCAGGAGAGCGCGCTGATCCGCGTCAATCATGGCGATCTGACCGCTCTGCTCTATCTCCAGGGCTACACCAAAGCCCAGTTCCGCAACTGAGACCGTGAACCACACGCTCTTGCGCGGAGCGCGTCATTTTGCCAGCATCCACCCAGACAACAGGGAGAGCGAGCTATGGCCGCACACGAAAACGCAAAACACACGCGCAAGATCATGCTGGGCGAGGACCGGCTGCCAAAGAGCTGGTACAACATCGCGGCTGATCTGCCGGCCATGCCGCCCCCTCCCCTTCACCCTGGCACCTTGAAACCCGTGGGGCCCGACGACCTGTCGCCGCTCTTTCCCATGGAACTCATCATGCAGGAGGTCAGCGCCGAGCGCGAGATCGCCATCCCTGAGCCCGTGCGCGACATCTACCGCATGTGGAGGCCAACCCCCCTTTATCGCGCAACCGGCCTCGAGAAGGCCTTGGGCACGACCGCCAAGCTCTACTACAAATACGAAGGCGTGAGCCCCGCGGGCTCGCACAAGCCAAACACCGCCGTGCCCCAGGCCTTCTACAACAAGCAGCAAGGCGTGAACAAGCTCGTTACCGAAACCGGCGCCGGGCAATGGGGCTCTTCCTTGTCCTTTGCGGGGGCGCTGTTCGGCATCGACGTCAAGGTCTACATGGTGAAGATCTCCTTTAACCAGAAGCCCTACCGCCGGGCACTGATGGAGGTCTATGGCGGCAAATGTGTTGCCAGCCCTTCGCTGGAGACCAACGCAGGCCGGCAAATTCTTGCCGCCAACCCTGATTCCAATGGCAGCCTCGGGATCGCCATTTCCGAAGCCGTCGAGGTGGCCGCCACCAACCCCGACACCAAATATGCCCTTGGCAGCGTTCTGAACCACGTGCTGCTGCACCAGACGGTCATCGGCATCGAGGCCATCGAGCAGATGCAGCAGGCAGGTGCGGAGCCCGATATCATCGTCGGTTGCACCGGGGGCGGCTCCAACTTTGCGGGTCTCACCTTCCCCTTCATCGGCCAGCAACTCAGAGGGGGCAAGAAGGTGCGTGTCATCGCCGCCGAGCCAGCCGCCTGTCCGTCACTGACCCGTGGCCGCTATGCCTATGACTTCGGCGATACGTCGCACATGACCCCCCTCGTCAAGATGCACACGCTGGGATCGACCTTCATGCCGCCTGGCTTCCACGCCGGTGGCCTGCGTTACCATGGAATGGCGCCCATGGTCTCGCATCTCAAGGAAATCGGGCTCATCGAGGCCGAGGCCTACACACAGAATGCCTGTTTCGAAGCCGGGGTCATGTTCGCCCGCACCGAGGGCATCGTGCCTGCGCCAGAGGCCAACCACGCGGTGCGCGGCGCGATCAACGCCGCGCTGAAGGCCAAGGAACAGGGCACCTCTCCGGTCATTCTGTTCGGGCTTTGCGGCCACGGCCATTTCGACATGCAAGCCTATATGGACTACCAGGCAGGCAAGCTCGAAGATCGCATGTATGACCAGTCGGCTCTGGATGCTGCGCTCGAGGGCCTGCCCAAGATTGCTGCTGAGTGAGCCTCTACGTCTGCCAGCGGCTGGAGATCGCCCGGCTCCGACCAACCGAGATGGTCGAAGCCGGGCACGTCGCCCGCCTTGCCCGGGAGATGCAGCGGGACGGCCTTCAGCGCCGCCCGCTGCTCGTCGAGCGCGCCTCCATGGCGATCCTTGACGGCCACCACCGCTTCCATGCGGCGCAGGAGCTTGGACTTGCCCGGATCTGCGCTGTCGTTATCGACTATGATGATCCGAGACTGGAGCTCAGCTCATGGTCTACGCGAGCCTACTCGCGGACAGAGGTGCTTGCTGCAGCAGAAAGCGGCGTGCTGCTTCCTGCAAAATCCACCCGACACGTCCTAACGCCGCCGCTTGGTGAGGCGCCAGTGGCGCTGGCGGACCTCGAGGCTGTCACTGCTCCTTCAGCTTCAGCGCGATGAAGCGCATCTCGCTGGCTTTACCGCCCTTCGAGACAAGCAGCAGCAGAGAAGACTTGCCCGCTGCCCGGGCCGCGTCTGCCCGGCGTGCGATGTCCTCGGCAGCCTGAACTGCCTCTTCACCTGCCTCGGTGATGACGTCCCCCGGCGCCAGACGCTTTTCGGCTGCAGCACTGTCTGCGGCGACATCGATCACCACCGCGCCGCTGACTTCCTTGTCGGTTGCAAATTTCGCCCTGAGGTCCTCGGACAGGGTTGCCAGGGTCATGCCCAGCACCTTGACCTCGGCCGGAGCGGTTGATGCGCTCCCGTCCGAGCCGCCAGATGCGGCCGCAGCCAGCTTTTCACCATCCTCGAGCCGCCCGACCTTGGCCGTGACGCTCACCTCCTTGCCCTTGCGCAGAACCTTGACGGGCACATCGATGCCGATGGGGGTTTCGGCAACGATCTTCGGCAGGTCGCGCATGGAGTCGATCGCACGGCCGTTGAACTCTAGGATGACGTCGCCAGGCTCCACACCAGCCTGCGCCGCAGGCCCGGTCGGCGTGACATCCGAAACCAGGGCGCCGCGTGCGCGGTCAAGACTGAGGGATTCGGCAATATCATCGGTCACCGCCTGGATCTTCACGCCAAGCCAGCCGCGCCTCGTCTCCCCGAATTCGACGAGTTGGCTGACCACGTTCTTGGCCGTGTTGGCTGGGACGGAGAAGCCAATGCCAACGGATCCGCCCGATGGCGAGAAGATGGCGGTGTTGATTCCCATCACCTCACCTTTCAGGTTGAACAGCGGGCCACCCGAGTTGCCTTTGTTGATGGCAGCATCCGTCTGAATGAAATCATCATAGGGGCCCGCATTGATGTCGCGGTTCCGGGCCGAAACGATGCCAAGCGACACCGACCCGCCAAGGCCGAAGGGATTGCCGATGGCCAGCACCCACTCACCCACCCGCAGTCTGTCGCTGTCACCAAAGTCCACGGCAGCCAGTGGCTTCTCCGGCTTGACGCGGATGACCGCCAGGTCGGTCTTGGAATCCCGGCCGACCAGTTCACCCTTGAGAACCGTATCATCGTGGAAATGGACCTCGATCGTATCGGCCCCATCCACAACATGGTTGTTGGTGACGATGATACCCGCCGGATCGATGACAAAGCCCGACCCCATCGAACTCATGCGCTGTGGCGGCTCCGAGCCAGGGTTGCGCTTGAGAAACTCGTCGAAGAAATCCTTGAACGGACTATCTGGGTCTTGAGCCCCCGGTTCACCGCCCTCATCTCCGGGAGCAGATTCGGGGGCTCCCTCGGCTGTCTCAGGCCCCTTCGCCTCGATGGTGATCTCGACCACGGCAGGCAGCAACCGGTCGGCAAGATCCGCAACCGACGGCAATTGTTCAAGTTGCATGGCCGGTGAGGTCTGGGCATGGGCCACCTGAAGTGGCGCAAGCGCCAGGCCGATGGCCATTGCGCCGGTTGCGATGCAGATCACTCTTCCTGTCGCCATAATCCCTGTCCCCTCACACGTTCGCCAACGCGGACCGGCCGCTCAGGGCGCAGGCGGCGGTACTGTCGCCTTCTGGTTCCCGAAGTAACGGAAGAAGTCCGAATCCGGGCTCAATACCATGGTTGTACCCTGCGTACCCAGGCTCTTCGCATAGGCCTGCATCGAGCGATAGAAGCTGAAGAACTCGGGATCCTGCTGGAATGCCTCGGCAAAGACGCGGTTGCGTTCCGCATCACCCTGGCCGCGAATGATTTCGGCTTCCTTTCGGGCCTTGGCAAGCTTTTCCGTTGTCGTGCGGTCAGTTTCCGCCTTCATCCGGGTCTTCGTCGCCTCACCCTGCGAGCGGATGTCCTGGGCCAGCGCCTTGCGCTCGGACTCCATGCGCCGATAGGTCTGCTCCAGCACGTTCTCAGACAGATCGGTGCGCCGAACGCGAACATCCACGATCTCGATGCCGAGCGTATCGGCCTCCTCCCGAAGCGCGTCACGAATCTCACGCATCATCACGGCCCGATCCGAGGACAGGGCGGCATCGAAGGAGCGGCGGCCATAGGTCTGCCGCAGCGCGGCATCGAGTCTCGCTGCCACACGCGCCTCGGCCTGCATCAGATCAGCACCCAGAGTCTCACGGAACAGCCGGGCGTCCTTGATGCGAGCCAGGGTGATGGCATCCACGATATAGACCTGGGAGGCCACATCCTGCACCGGCCTGTCGTTGTTCTCCCAGATGATGATACGGTCCTCGATCTTCGTCACCGTGTCTGCAAAAGGCAGCTTGAAATAAAGCCCAGGCTCTTCGACCACACGGTTGATGTCACCAAAGCGCAGAACCAGCGCCTTGTGCTTCTCGTCCACCACGAAATAGGACATGTAGAGCAGGGTCAGGCCGATGATGGCGATGACACCGAGAATCGTCTTGGTCATGCTGTTCATGATCTCTGTCCCACTCAGTTCTGTTGATCGCCCTGGCGGGCCTTGAGTTCCGGCAGCGGCAGGTAGGGCACGACACCCGTGCCGCCACCGCCTTGTTCCATGATCACCTTGTTCGTCTGACCGAGGATCTGCTCCATGGTCTCGAGGAAGATGCGCTCGCGGGTTACTCCCTGCGCCTTCTCGTACTGCTCGTAAACGGACAGGAAGCGTGCAGCCTCGCCCTCAGCCTGCGACACGGTCGCTGACTTGTAGGCGTTGGCATCCTCGATGAGCTTGGCAGCTTCACCGTCTGCCAGCCTCAACTGCTGGTTACGGTACTGTTCCGCCTCGTTGATCAGTTGCTGCTGGTTCTGCCCGGCACGAACGACCTCGGCAAAGGCATCAGCCACTTCCCGTGGCGGCTGAACATCGCCAAGGTTGACGGACGTGATCGTAACGCCTGCGCCATATTCATCCAGGAGTTTCTGTGTGATTTCCATCACCTGCGCCTCAACGGCATTCTTGCCCGTGGTGAGAATGCCCTGCGCGCGGGTCTGACCCACAACCTCACGCATGGCGCTCTGGGCCACGGAGCGTATGGTCCGCTCCTGGTCAGCCACGTTGAAGAGGTAGTTCTTGGCATCATTGATGCGCCAGAACACCGAGAAGGGGACGCCGATGATGTTCTTGTCGGAGGTCAGCATCTGGCCTTCATTGCCTTCGTTCCCGATGTTGATCTGGCGCACGGCGCCGACACGCGGCTTCTCCATCGTTTCGACCGGCCAGAGCGCGAAGTGGAGACCCGGCTCGGCGACCCGGTTGAAGGTGCCGAAGCGCAGGACGACGCCGCGCTCGTCGGGTTGCACCTGATAGACGCTGTTGTACGCCACAACGATGGCAACGAAGGCCACCGCCAGCAACCAGCCGAGGCCAGCACCGCCGCCGCGGGGAAGCACCTGCTTGAGACGGTCCTGGCTTTTCCGGATCAGGTCATCGAGATCTGGAGGGGTCGGACCGCGCCCCGGCGGATTCGGCCGCCGCGGTCCTCCGCCACCCTGGCCCCAGGGGCCCTGCCCCCACGGTCCCTGGTTACCGCCACCGCCTTCGGAATTCCACGGCATGCCATCCACCCTTGCTGTTCAGCTGTGTCTAATCGAAATTCACGCTGGATATAGGTACGCCGGTGATGAATGTCCACGGCGCTGAAACACCTTAACTTTTTGTCATCCGGTCAAGGGTGCGCAGGACAAAGCCCGCAGAATCCCGCTCACCCCTAGGGTGAACCTCGCGAGCAACCTCCCTCCACTCCGAGGGATCAAGTACGGGGAAGCGGGTGTCGCCCTCGACGTCGAGGTCAACCTCGGTCAGATAAAGCCTCACGACCATGGGCCAGAACAGACGGTAGATTTCTCCCCCACCGATCACCGCGACCTCTGGCGCCCCCCAGCTCAGGGCCAGGGCCTGCTGGGCGCTCTCAGCGCGCGCGGCGCCCGGCGCGGCGAAATCAGCCCTTCGGGTAATGACGATATTCTGGCGGCCGGGGAGAGGCTTTCGCGGCAGGCTCTCCCAGGTCTTGCGACCCATGATGACGGGCTTACCCATGGTGATCTCCTTGAACCGCTTGAGGTCGGCGGAGATATGCCAGGGCAGACCACCCTCATGCCCTATGACACCGTTTCGGGCCACGGCCACCACGAAGGAAATCACGCGCCGCCTCCAGCACCGAAAAAGATCATCAGAGCATAGATCCCGTTCCATGCTCCATGACAGACCATGACCACCCATATGCTGCCAAAGCGATACATGAGGAAGCCGAGAGCCAGACCCATCAGAAAGATGAGGCCGATTGACAGCCACGGCTCGGTAACGTGCAGCACTGCCCAGAGAGCCGATGTGAGAATCGTGGCACCCGGAACGCCAAGCCGTGTCAAGGAGATCGCTGAAAAGAGCTGCCCTCGAAAAATCAGCTCTTCGGCAAGCGGCGCGCCGATCGCCACCGAGGGCAGCACGGCGAAGAAGAACAGCGGCTCGTTGGCGATATCAAAAACCGCTTCCTTGACGAGCCCCGCCGACCCCGTCTGCGGCGACGCGCCATCAGCACCAGGCGTGTACTGTGACAGATCTATGCGAAGCGCGAGAACCAGAACCAGGATCGCGACATACATGGCAAGCATGAAACTGCCGACCAGCACCATCCAGCCGAGTCCACGGATCTCGGGCCGCCGAAAATTGAGGACCATCGCGGCCGCACCACCGCGCTGACCAGCCAGCCACCATGCCGCGGCCGCCACCACAAGAGATGCCGGAAAGATGACGACGAGGCTGGCCTTGACCAGATCCCGCGTCGAACCGCCTTCGGCCCCCGAGTAAAGTGCAAGCACGCCATAGGACAGCCCCGTCTGCAGAACATAGTGGATCATCAGCAGGAGGCCGGCCACGGCAAGTCCATAGATCAAGCTGGCCGGATGGTGCGGCCAGTAGAGCCGGCGCAACAGGCCTCCCTCAAAGTCGCTGCCCAGCGCGCTCATACGGCTACGGGCGCAGCAATGTGCGGGTGGGGATCGTATCCGACGATTTCGAAATCCTCGAAACGGAAGTCTGCGATGTCCGACAGATCGCGCTTGATGACCAGTCGCGGAAGTGCCCGCTGCGGACGCATCAGTTGTTCGTCCGCCTGCGCGAGATGATTGAGATAGAGATGCGCATCTCCAAGCGTATGGATGAAATCCCCGGCCTGCAGCCCCGTCACATTGGCCACCATATGCGTGAGCAGAGCATAAGAGGCAATGTTGAAGGGAACGCCGAGGAAAATATCGGCTGAGCGTTGATAGAGCTGGCAGGAGAGCTTGCCGCCAGCCACATAAAACTGAAACAGGCAATGGCAGGGTGGCAGCGCCATGCGATCAACGTCCGCGGGGTTCCAGGCGGTCACGATGAGGCGGCGTGAATCCGGACTCTTGCGGATCCGCGCTATGACATCGGAGAGCTGGTCGATTGCCGAACCATCACGTGCGGGCCAGGACCGCCACTGCGCACCATATACCGGCCCCAGATCACCGTTGGCATCTGCCCACTCGTCCCAGATGGTAACCTTGTTGTCGCGCAGATACTTGATGTTCGTCTCGCCGCGGATGAACCACAGGAGCTCGTGAATGATTGAGCGCAGGTGCAGCTTCTTGGTCGTCACCAGAGGAAAGCCAGCCGCGAGGTCGAAGCGCATCTGCCAGCCAAACACCGACAGCGTTCCGGTCCCCGTCCGGTCCTCCTTCCGGTGGCCGTGCTCCCTCACGTGCTGCATCAGATCATGGTATTGTTTCATGCCGGAAACGTTAGACGATTCCGGTTCCGGAAACAAAGTGCTGAAACAGCTCTTCCCATGAAGCACCTGCACGCCTATATTGACATGGTCAGGCCGCAAGGCCCGACTATGGCGATAAACGGTGATCGTAATAAGCCTTTCGGACCCGGGGGCAGTACCCGGCGCCTCCACCACCGACCGCCCTGGCAGGGGCGGCCGGTGATGGGGGCGAACCAGGATCGACGAGGGTGTAAAGGGTCGCTTTTTGCCCGTGATGGTACCGACGTTATCGGGCTAAACATATAGTTGCCAACGACAACTATGCTCCGGTTGCAGTGGCTGCCTAAGGCAGTCTGAGCACCGAAATCAAAGTCCTTGGGCTTAGCCGCTCAAGGCGGGG
>NZ_JBIIDX010000137.1:0-9582 GCF_044238155.1 Aestuariivirga sp.
CGGAGGCACGGCGGGCTGACCCGCTCCGCTTGTGGCCCAGTGCAAGGACCGCCGTCATGCTGGCCTACAATTACGCTCAGGATATGAGCCCGCTTGACCGACTGAAAAACACCAAGAGTGGAACAATATCCGTCTATGCACTCAACCGGGACTATCATGATGTGGTCAAGGGCAAGCTTAAACGTATAGGCCAGTGGCTAGTGCAGCACGGCAGATGCGAAGTGAAGGTCTTTGTTGATACAGCCCCTCTGATGGAAAAACCCATGGCGCAGGCAGCAGGGCTCGGATGGCAGGGCAAACACACCAATCTGGTCTCGCGGGAATTGGGATCCTGGTTTTTCATTGGCAGCATTTTGACCACGGCCGAGATCGAGCCTGACGAACCGGAAACCGATCACTGCGGCTCCTGCCGCGCCTGCCTGGACATTTGCCCTACGGGCGCATTTCCTGCCCCCTACAGGCTTGATGCACGGCGCTGCATTTCCTACCTCACCATCGAGCACAGGGGTCACATCCCGCACGAATTCCGTTCTGCGATGGGAAATCGGATCTATGGCTGTGATGACTGCCTGGCCATTTGCCCCTGGAACAAATATGCCGAAACGGCCAGCGAGGTGAAACTGCTGGCGCGCGAGGAGTTGAAAGCACCAGCACTAAGGGACCTGCTTCGTCTTGACGACCCCGCCTTTCGCAAACTGTTTTCGGGTTCTCCCATCAAGCGGACTGGCCGTGATCGTTTTCTGCGCAACGTACTGATCGCGGTTGGAAATAGTGGCGACAGCAGTCTCGTGCCTGACGTGCTGGCGGTGATCGGAGATGCTTCGGCATTGGTTCGCGCCATGGCCGTGTGGGCGCTAGGCAAGCTACTCTCAACGACCGAATTCAGGATGCTGCGCGAGCGCCAGTTGCAGACTGAGACAGACGCAGATGTCCGCCGTGAATGGGAGGATGCATGACCCACCTGCTGTGCTTTGGCCTTGGTCTTTCAGCCCACACGCTTGCGCCGCGTCTTGCCCGGCGCGGCTGGACGATCAGCGCAACGAGCCGCAGCAAGGCAGGCTTTGACTCGATCCAAGCGCTCGGCTTCCGCGCGCTCTACCTTGACGGCGACAAGGCCCTGCCCACCGAAGTCCTTGATGGTGTCACCCACGTGCTCGTCTCGGCTCCGCCCGATGAGCGGGGCGACATCATTCTCCGCAATCACGGCGCAGCACTCCATGCACTTGGCATAAAAATCAAATGGCTCGGTTATCTGTCAACGACCGGTGTCTATGGCAACCATGGGGGTGGCCTGGTTACGGAAGAGACCCCACTCACACCCAACACGACGCGTGGCCATTATCGCCTCCTGGCCGAGACACAATGGCTTGACGCGTGGCACAGGACCGGACTTCCAGTCCATGTCTTCCGCCTGGCAGGCATCTATGGTCCTGGCCGCAACCAACTCATTTCACTTCTGGACGGAAGCGCCAAACGCGTGATCAAGGAAGGGCAGATCTTCAGCCGTATTCACGCGGAAGACATCGCATCCGCACTCGAAGCCTCGATCGCGCAACCTCGTCCCGGTCGCGCCTACAATGTCTGCGATGATGAACCCTGCCCCCCTCAGGATGTGGTCGAATTCGGTGCAAGACTTCTGGGTCTTCCCGTTCCCCCTGCCATTCCCTTCGACGAGGCGAACCTGTCACCGATGGCGCTCAGCTTCTATGCGGATTCGAAACGTGTTTCGAATAGACGCATCAAGACTGAACTTGGTGTGAAGCTTGCCTACCCGAGCTATCGCGAGGGCCTTACGGCGTTGGCAGCCGAACTCAAACGCTAAGTCCGTCAGAGCGTTCAGCGAGTCTCAGCACGGTTTCCCGAAGCAGTGCGAGGGACCCTGGCGTCGATAACCGGTGATCGCCCCCCTTGATCAGGGTCAGAGTAACGTCTGATCCGGAAATGGTCCGGTAAACCTTCATGGCATGATCAGGCGGCACATCGGGGTCCTCATCACCCTGGAGGATGCGTACCGGGCAGTGGATGACCAGCCCTTCATGATGCCTCAGGTGCTGCCTGCCATCATCGATTAGGCCAGCGGTGATCACATAGGGCTCGCCATAAAGTGACGGGCGCTCACATACACCGGTTCTGGCAAGTTCAGAGCGCAGGGCTTCCGGGAACTTGTCCCACATCAAATCTGCGGTCATGTCGGCAGCGGGGGCAAGCAGCACCAGTCCTGCAATGCGGCGGGCGGCCTGGCGGTCGACTTGCTGCAAACGACGATAGAGCAGCAGCGCCAGCCAGCCGCCCATGCTGGAGCCGACGACGATCTGGCTGCCACGGGTATGATTGAGAAGCATGTGAACCGATTGATCGAGCCACGCCGATATCGTTCCTGCTTCAAAAGATCCCTCGGACGCGCCGTGGCCGGAGTAATCAAACCTGAGGCAGGGCCGACGGCTCTCGCGCGCCAGAGCGGCGAGGGTTTCAGCCTTGGAACCAGTCATGTCAGACCGGAAACCACCCATCCAAACAAAGCCGCAACGGCCCGTATCACTGCGACCATCAATCCGATAGGCAATGCGCAGACCATCCTGAAGATTTTCGAACTTGATATCGGTCATACCGGGGTCATATCAGTGATTGCGGGTCTTGCAAGTCGGCAGGGTTCCGGCCGGCCTTGGTGTTTGCGCCTTTGAAATAACAGAAAGTATTGAAATACATGAACATTCAGACCCCGCGCGGGGAGACCGAAGTTGCCGCCGTGCTGGGGCTGACCGGCAGTGACCAGCGACACCGCCGGCGGGTACGTCTGATCGGGTTCGGCGTGGGCATCGCCATTCTGGCTATCGCAGCCTGGTTGCTGTTCCGGCCAAATGCGGGAAGCGCAGTCAGCTATACGACCGCTCAGGTTGAGCAAAAGACTTTGGTGGTCAAGGTGCAGGCCACCGGCAACATCCAGCCGACCACTCAGGTTGAGGTGTCGAGTGAACGTTCCGGCGTCATCCGATCAGTCAATGTTCAGGCCAACAGCTTGGTGAAGCGGGGCGATGTGCTGGCCCAGCTCGACACTGAACGACTTGAGGCTGAGCTTGCGCGCGACAAGGCGGCAGTCGCCGCCACCGAGGCCCGACTTGCCGACGCAAAAGCAACACTTGTCGAAAAACAAACTGCATTCAGACGCGCAGAACGACTGAGCAGTCAGGGTATTTCCTCTACCGCTGATCTGGATACGGCGCGAGCGGCCCAGGACCGGGCCGAGGCTGGTGTGATTGCCGCCCAGGCCGATATCGCAGTGGCACGAGCCGAACTCGCCATGACCGAAACCGACCTCACCAAGACCCGTATTCTTTCGCCTGTCGATGGTATCGTGTTGAAACGGACCGCTGAACCGGGCCAAACTGTCGCTTCCTCTCTCCAGGCTCCGGTGCTGTTCACACTGGCGGAAGATCTGCAGCGCATGCAACTTGAAGCTGACATCGATGAAGCCGACATCGGAGATGTCAAGAGCGGCCAGACCGCAAGCTTTACGGTCGATGCCTATCCAGGCCAAAGTTTTCCAGCAGTCATTGATACAGTTGAATATTCGCCCGAGGTCAATGACAACGTCGTCACATACAAGGCAGTTCTCACAGTTGAAAATGATGATCTCCTGCTGCGCCCAGGCATGACCGCGACGGCACAGATCATCGTCAAAGAAGTGAAAGATGTGCTCGCCGTACCCAATGCCGCGCTGCGCTACGCACCACCGAGGCCCCAGACCAGCCAGAGCTTCAGCATAACCAGTCTATTCATACCGCGCATGCCTCGCAGCGAGAAATCTGCGCCGCCTCCAGCTGATGGGGAACGCATGCTTTATGTTCTCGAAGATGGTCAGCCGAAGTCTGTGAAGGTTCATGCAGGCGTATCGGACGGCAAGGATACGGAGATCCTGTCCGGTGAACTCAAGCCGGGAGATGCAGTGATTGTATCTGCAAAGGCAGGAGGCTCGTGAACGCCTCCGCATCGCTGATATCCTTCCTGAACGTCGGTCGGAACTATGGGACCGGCGGCGGCCTCGTTCAGGCTCTCGCAGGAGTGGATCTGGAGATCAGGCAGGGCGAATTCATTGCGATCACCGGCCCATCAGGCTCAGGCAAATCGACAGCCATGAACATCATTGGCTGCCTCGACCGCCCAAGCAGCGGGCAGTTCAGGTTCCTGGGTATAAATGTGGGCAGCCTGAACCGCGACCAGCGCGCCCTGCTCCGTCGCAACTACATCGGCTTTGTATTTCAGGGCTTCAATCTCTTGAACCGCACCACTGCGATCGAGAATGTTGAATTGCCCCTCATCTATCGTGGCATGGCACGCTCGGAGCGGAGGGACAGGGCAGCAGTGGCGCTGGGCCGCGTGGGGCTTGCAGGCCGCGAACACCATACCCCCGGAGAGCTTTCCGGCGGCCAGCAGCAGCGCGTCGCTATTGCCCGCGCAATTGTAACGGACCCGCTTCTGCTGCTGGCGGATGAGCCGACCGGGAATCTCGATACACAACGCAGCCACGAGATCATGGAACTGATCGCCGGACTGAATGCTGATCGCGGTATCACCGTCGCCATGGTCACTCATGAACCAGACATGGCAGCTTACGCAAGACGCCTCATTCATTTCGTCGATGGCCATATTTCCAGTGATAGTGAACAAAAGGCCGCATGATGCTTTGGGAAACTGTCAAGCTTGCAATGTCTTCGATTCGCCGCAACGCCCTGCGTTCAGTGCTGACGCTCCTCGGCATCGTGATTGGCGTTGCAGCAGTCATTGCCATGGTGACCCTGGGGTCTGGCGCATCTGACAAGGTGCGCGAGAATTTGGCAAAGCTCGGGAGCAACATGCTGATTGTGAGACCGGGGCAGAGCACTTTTGGACCGGGCAGCGCGAGTGACAGCCGCGCCTTCGACGAGCGGGACGTTACAGCGCTGAAAAATGGTCTTTCATCTGTACGCGGCGTTGCACCAACTGCACAAAAGCAGTTGAAAGTTGTCTACGGTGCGCTCAATTACGATACGTCAGTGACTGGTACGACCATAGATTGGTTCACCGTTCAGGACTGGGTGATCGAAGAAGGGCGCCCCTTTTCCGAAGGCGAAATCCGTTCGGGTTCATCGGTCTGCCTCGTGGGATCGACCATCGTCCGGGAATTGTTTGGAGCGCAGGATCCCATTGGTGAGCGTCTCCGGGTTGGCAATTTCTCCTGTGAGATCATCGGACGCCTGGGCTCCAAAGGGCAATCAGCCTTCGGCAGCGATCAGGATTCGATCGTTGTACTGCCTCTCCGAAGCTATCATCGTCGTGTCGCCGGAAACACCCGCATCAATACCATTTCTATTTCCGTGACCGACGCGGCAGAGGTAACGCGCGTTCAGCGGGACGCAGCGGAGATACTCCGTGAACGGAGGCGCATTGCGCCTGGTGAGGACAATGATTTCACGATACGCGACATGACACAGATCGCGGCGACAATGGCCTCAACCACGAATATCCTGACAAGCCTGCTCGGCGCGGTGGCGGCCGTGTCGCTTCTGGTGGGCGGCATAGGCATAATGAATATCATGCTTGTTTCAGTGACCGAAAGGACGCGCGAGATTGGCATCCGCCTTGCGATCGGCGCGCTGGAAAGCCAGGTACTGACCCAGTTCCTTGTCGAAGCGGTGGTGCTCGCGCTGTTTGGGGGCATTATCGGCATTTTTCTTGGCCTCGCCATTGCAGCGGGTGGCGCGGCACTGATGGACGTACCCTTCAGTGCTGACCCAAATGTCATTGCGCTGGCCTTTGCCGTCTCGGCGCTGATCGGCGTGCTGTTTGGCTATTTTCCAGCACGCCGGGCTGCTCGCCTCGATCCAATCGAGGCGCTGCGGCGAGAGTGATCAGCCGCGCTTCAGCGCCGCGAGGAACTCCACCGTCGGATAGGAATCGGCAGGCCAGCCCAATCGGGTCTGTTCCTGCTTCACCGCCTGTCGGGTGGCGCGGCCGAGCTTGCCGTCCACCTCGCCCACGTCGAGCCCTTTCGCGGCGAGTATCTTCTGCAATTCGATGATCTGCTCGTAGGACAGCGCATTCACCTGCGCGCGGCCAGGATCGAGCTTGTCGGCCCCGGCGATACGCGTGGCGAGATAGGCTGCGGTCAGCGAATAGACGAGCGACTCGTTCCACAGCAGATAGGCGTCGGTGAAGTTCTGATAGGCCAGGAAGGCGGGGCCGTCCTTGCCCATCGGAAGCAGCAGCGAGGCGGGGAACTTGTCGGCCTTGAGCTTGCCATGCGCGCCCTTGACGCCCCACTTCACCCACTGGCTGCGCGGATGCTGGATGGCGATGTCCGCCTGGTCCCATGGCAGGTCCGCCGGAACCGTCACCTCCTCGATATAGGGCTGATTGGCCTGCCAGCCGTGCTTCACCAGCAGGGCGGCGGAAGATGCCATGGCGTCCGGGATCGATTTGATCAGGTTGCGGTGACCGTCACCGTCGAAGTCCACGGCATTTTCGAAATATTCCTTGGGCAGAAACTGCGTGAGGCCGATTTCGCCCGCCCAGGCGCCATGCATGTCGTCGCGGTCGAGGTCGCCATTATCATAGAGCCGCAGCGCGCCCAGCAGCTGCTCGCGGAAGCGCTCCGGCCGCCGGCAATCCCAGGCGAGCGTGGCGAGCGAGGGAACTGTCGGGAAGTCGCCGAGGTTCTTGCCGAAATCTGTCTCGAAGGCCCAGAAGGCGACCAGGACCTCGCCCGGCACGCCGTAGCGCTCCTCGATGGCGTCGAACAGCTTCTTGTTGCGCTTGATGATCGCCCGGCCTTCCTTGATCCGGTAGTCGGACACCATGCGGTCCTGAAACTTGAGAAAGCTCAGCGAGAACACGCTCTGCGAACGGTCCTTCTTGATGATGGCCGGCTGGTATTCAACGCCGTCAAGGAGCGAAAGACCACGCTCGCTCACCCCCGCCGCAGCGGCTTCCTTGCGGAACTCCTTGATGAAACCCTGAAAGCCCTTGGCCGAATTGCCGCAGGTCGCGGCCTGGGCTGCCCCTGCCACCACCGTAAGCGCTACAAGACTCGCCGCCGCCTTCATCACATTCCGCATCCGTCCATCTCCTGATTCGGTCCCATCAATTAAACCATGTGCGCCAGCCCTGGGCCGGGCAAGGGGTATCGCCTGAAGAATTCCCGCTACGCGGCGCTTTCGGCAAATTCATGACATGCAGCGGCAGACCCCGTCATATCCGCGCAGGATAACAAAAACTTGTGTTAGAACATATGCTTATAAAAATATGACCCCGCCGCTGGGCGGCGGGGATCAAGACAAGCTAAAGGCCGATGACTAATTGGTCAGATCAGCCGAATGCTTCATGCCGCAGTGGTGTTCGGCGGCAGCCTGAACTTCAGCCTCGGCATCAGTCACAGCTTGTTCCTCGCTGGTGGCGGGCGTGGCGGCCACCGGAACGGCTTCCACGACCGGCTGCGCCGGAGGCTGCGGGGCTGCCGTTTCGGCAAAAACCGGCGATGCGAGCGCCGTAAGCAGGGCGGCGGCGGACAGCATGGACTTCATCGGCAGCTTCTCCTGATTTCTTCAAACACTGTAACGAAGCTTGACCCAAATGGTTCACACAATCAAGTGACCGCGGACAGCATGCCGCGGAGTTTCTCCACCCGGGCATCCGCTGTCACGGCGCTGCGCGCCGCGAGCACCGCGCAAGACCGCAAGATAACGCCATCATCCAATATTTTCAGATTGTTGGCGGCAAGCGTGGCTCCTGTGGTGGTGATGTCGACGATCACCTCGGCGATGCCGGCGGCGGGGGCGCCCTCGGTCGCCCCCAGGCTTTCCACGATGCGATAGCCTGTCACACCCCTGGCGGCGAAGAAGCGGCGAGTCAGGTTGCGGTATTTGGTGGCCACCCGCAGCCGGCGGCCATGGCGCTCATAGAAGCTTTCGGAAATATCGTCGAGATCGGCCATGGTGGCAACGTCGAGCCAGCATTCCGGCACCGCCACCACCACGTCGGCCGGGCCGAAGTTCAACCGCAGCAGAATGCCGACTCCCGGGCTTTCAGCGGGCAGCTTCTCGCCCAGCAGGTCCTGGCCGGTGACACCCAGGTCGAGCTTGCCATCATGCAGGTTCTGGGCAATCTCGGAGGCTGGAAGAAACGCCACCTCGATGCCGTCGATGCCGCGCAGGAGTCCGCGGTAACCGCGCTCAGCGCCCAGCCGGTCAACGCCGAGACCAGCGCGCGCCAGCAGCGCTGACGTCTCTTCCATCAGCCGGCCCTTGGACGGAATGGCAAGCGTCAGCAGGCTCATGTCAGCACCGCCTTGAGCCGGTCGGTGTGGATGGCGCAGCCCACGGCGGGAACCGGTTGCGGCGCCCCCATGTCGGAGAGCAGATTGTCATAGCGCCCGCCGCCCGCCACGGTGACGGGCCCATGCGGCGTATCGGCCTCGATCTGGAAGGTGAAGCCCGTGTAGTATTCAAGCTCGCGCCCGAAACCGGCGGCGAAATGAAAGCGCCGCGGGTTCAAACCCAGCTCCTCCATTTCGAACAGGCGCCTGGCGTAGTAATCCCTGGCGCCGGCAAAACGCTGCCCACCGGGGATCTTCGCGAGTTCCGCGTCCATGGCCGAAGCCTCGCCGGCAATCGCCAGATAGGCGTTGAGCGCATGCGCCCTGGCGGCAGCGAGCGGCGTCTCCGCCAAATCGGCGGCCTTGTCGGCGAGGCGCGCGGCGATCTCCTGCGGCGTCCTGCCGCCCACCAGCGGAAGGTTGCGGGACGCGAACTCGGCTTCAACGACCGCGAGCGCATCGCCCGCGGCAACCCGGCTCACCAGCGGAAACAGGCTCGTGCGGCGCGCCTCCCCCACCGCCTGGAAACTGTCGAGGAGATCGCGGAAGGCGGCCGGGCGCCAGAACTGCTGGCGCAGCCGCTGCCGCCAGCGCGAAGGCATGTCGGTATCGTCCAGCAGCGCCGAGAACAGACCCACATCGCCAAAGGTCACGCGATAGCGCGATAGGCCTGCTGCCTCGAGCGCCGAAATCGTCAGCTTCAGCACACGCGCCTCCGCCATGGCAGGTTGACTTGCACCAAACCACTCAAGCCCCGACTGTGTGAATTCCTGCGGGCTCAGCAGCTCATCCGGAAAGCGAAAGGCGGGGCCCAGATAGCAATAGCGCCGTTCGGCGGACGGATCTTCGGCATGGCTCAAATGATAGCGGCAGGCCGGCACAGTGAGGTCTGGTCTCAGGCACATTTCAGCGCCCGCCGGATCGGTGAACACGAAGGTCCGTGCACGGATGTCTTCGCCGGAACGCTCAAGGAAGATATCCGCGGGCTGTATGATGTCCGGCGCGATGTGGTCAAACCCGGCGCGCTCGAACACCGCGATCAGCGCGGCGTTCTGGCGTTCCAGCGCCTCCCGTTCGGGCCGCGATTTACCGGCCATCGGGCCTCACCCGGCCAGCGCCTTCTTGACGACGGCGACGAGATCGGCCTCCGGGACCGAGACTTGCGCCAGCCGCTGCGCGGCATATTCGGCATGGCTGGCGATGTTGCCCGCCAGCTCGGCGCCCAGCCGCAGGTC
>NZ_JBIIDX010000242.1:0-2626 GCF_044238155.1 Aestuariivirga sp.
GCCAATACGCAGGCCACGTCGCGCTCGCGCAGCGCCGCCTCGAGCGCGGCAACATCGTTGAACTCGACCACCCTGGTGAATTGAGTGAGATCGCGCACTTCGCCGATCAGCGCCGGGTCGGCATGTGGCGTGCCGCCGTCAATCGTCACATAGGTATCGTCCACCGCCCCGTGGTAGCAATGATTGAACACGAGTATCTTGTTTCGTCCGGTCACGGCACGGCACCATTTGATCACGGCCCGATTGGCGTCCGAGGCCGTGGTTGCCACCTGCCAGCAAGGCAGTCCGAATCGGTCGTGCAGAAGTTCACCCACCACTGCCGCATCGGGCGAGGGCATCATGGTGGTCAGGCCATTGCTGGCTGCGGTCCTGAGTGCGTCAACCAGCGCAGGTGGTGAATGGCCGAACATCGCGCCGGTGTCGCCGAGGCAGAAGTCGATGTAGTGATTGCCGTCGGCATCTGTCACATCCACGCCGCGGGCCTGCTCCACGAACAACGGAAAAGCCGTTCCCCAGTCGACCATCCAGTGCAGGGGAACACCCTTCAGCCAGGATCCGGCTGAAGCCTCTGCGAGGCTCCGTGAGCGGGGATTGCGCTGGATGAACAGGGCCTCTTCGCGGGCCAGCATGGCCGTGATCGCGGTTTCCGCAATGGGGCGCGGCATGATGTCCTTCATGGCTGTTGGCGTCAGGATCATGTCCTAGCTGGCAAGCCGGATGGCCACAACCCCCATGGATTTGCGCGCTGGAATCATGCTTAGAGGCGTATGGCAAGGGAAAGGCACGAGCCATGGTGCGCACCGTCTTCGTGAACGGCGAATATCTTCCGGAAGCAGAAGCGAAAATATCGATCTTTGATCGTGGCTTCCTGTTTGCTGATGGCGTTTACGAGGTCTCGGCCGTGGTCAACGGCGTACTGGTTGATTACTCCGCCCACACCGACAGGCTTGAGCGCTCGCTGCGTGAACTGCGCATGGACTGGCCATGCAGCCGCACAGAGCTCGAGGCGATGCATTTCGAATTGATCCGCCGCAACGCTCTCCAGGAGGGTATCGTCTACATGCAGGTCACGCGGGGCGCGGCCGACCGCAGCTTTAACTTCCCCAGACCAGCGCCGAAGCCAAGCCTGATTGCCTTTACGCAATCCATGTCGCTGGTGCACAATCCCAACGCGGCGACGGGGGTCAAGGTCATCACCACGCCCGATCTGCGTTGGGCAAGGCGCGACATCAAGACGGTGATGCTGCTTGCTCCCGTGCTTGGCAAGCAGGAGGCCTACGAGAAGGGCGCCCATGAGGCTTGGATGATCGAAGATGGGTTCATTACGGAGGGCGCCTCGTCCAATGCCTATATCGTGAAGGATGGCAAGGTCATCACCCGTGGTCTGTCGAACGAGATCCTCGCCGGCTGCACGCGCCGGGCCCTGTTTCGCCTGGCCGCCGAACACGGTGTGGAAATTGTTGAGCGCAAGTTCACCCCTGAGGAGGCCCGTGCGGCGGACGAGGCCTTCCTTACCTCTGCCTCGCAGTTCGTCATGCCGGTCGTCGAGATCGATGCTCAGCGCATTGGCGGCGGCCAGCCGGGCCCCGTCGTCAGGAAGCTGCGTGAGCTGTTCCTGGCCGAGGCCGGGGCCTGAGGCGGGCCTGCCGCCGGAAAGGAATTCACAATGTCAATCAGCAAGGTCGCGCGCTGAAAGACATCTAGCATGAAATAGGAATAAAAGTCAAGGAATATTTTCCGCAACCGTCGCCACGGTCTCACCTTTGGCTGGTTTTCCAGTCGGGGTTGATCCACGGTTCCTGATTCGAGGGCGGCAGCGGGTCCCGGCCAAGGATGTGGTCGCTTGCCTTTTCGCCGATCATGATGGTGGGCGCATTGAGATTGCCATTGGTGACTTGCGGCATGATCGAGGAGTCGGCAACCCGCAGGCCCTCCGTGCCGATCACGCGGCACTCAGGGTCAACCACGGCCATCGGGTCGCTGGCTGCGCCCATGCGGCAGGTGCCGCAAGGGTGATAGGCGCTTTCGCAATGGGCGCGCACGAATGCGTCGATGTCGGCATCTGTCTGAACTTCAGGCCCGGGCTGTATTTCGTCCTCCGCGTAGCGCTGCATGGCCGGCTGGCGGAACAATTCGCGCGTGAGCCTCACGGCCCGGCGCCATTCCGGCATGTCGTCCGGGTGAGTGAGGTAGTTGAACAGGATGCGGGCGCTGGCGTTTGGATCACTGCTCTGTACACGGATGAAACCTCTGGATTTTGAGCGCATCGGTCCGACATGTACCTGGAAACCGTGTCCGGGAAAGGCGGTCTTTCCATCGTAGCGCATGGCGGCAGGCAGGAAGTGATACTGGATGTCGGGATATTCGATACCGGCTGCCGAACGGATGAAGCCGCAGGACTCGAAGTGGTTGGTGGCGCCAAGGCCGGTCTTGAACAGCAGCCATTCGGCGCCAATCAGGGCTTTTGAAAACAGATTCAGCTTCGAATACAGCGTCACTGGCTCCCGGCAGCGGACCTGGAAATAGATTTCGAGGTGATCCTGCAGATTCTCGCCGACGCCCGGCAGGGCGTGGATGACGGGAATGCCGGCCGTTTTCAGCACATCGGGCGCACCGATGCCGGACA
>NZ_JBIIDX010000243.1:0-2614 GCF_044238155.1 Aestuariivirga sp.
GCAAGAGCCGCGCGCATTTTTTCCGAATCGGGGGTGTTGAAATCGCCAAAGTCAGAATGCGTCACCAGTGCGACCTTCGGCGTGATGCCGAACCGGCCGACATGGGCGGCACACATCAGCACCGTATCGGCGATCGCCTCCGCCGAAGGCTCAAACTGCACGTGCGTGTCAGCAAGAAACAGGATACCCCGCGAGGTGATCAGAAGGCTCATTGCCGCCAGTTCGCGTACACCCGGCGCGAGGCCAACGATGTCGCGGATATGGCGCAGCTTGCCGCGATAGCGGCCCTCAAGGCCGCAGATCATCGCATCCGCCTCGCCCCGACGCAGCGCAAGCGCGGCAATGACCGTGGTCGAGGTTCTGACCAGCGTGCGTGCCGCATCGGGCGTCACGCCACGGCGCCCGGCTATCTCGACATAGCTTGCAACATAATCACGATAGCGCGGATCATCTTCGGGATTGATGATTTCGAAATCCCGCCCTGGCCGGATCGACAGGCCATGACGCCTGAGGCGCGTCTCGATCACCGGCGGACGGCCGATGAGAATCGGTTTGGCGAGGCCCTCCTCTAGAACCACCTCAGCAGCCCGGAGCACGCGCTCGTCTTCGCCGTCGGCATAGATCACGCGCCGCGGCTCCGTCTTGGCGGCTGCGAAGATGCGGCGCATGACGAAACCTGAACGGAACACGAAACGCTGCAGGCGCTCGACATAGGCATCAAGATCAGCAATGGGACGGGTGGCAACGCCGCTCTCCATGGCCGCCTTCGCCACAGCCGGCGCAATGCGCAGGATGAGCCGCGGATCAAACGGCGACGGAATGAGAGATTCCTTGCCGAACACGCGCGACTCGCCACCATAGGCGCGCGCCACGACATCCGACGGAGCCTCACGCGCAAGACTGGCGATTGCGGCAACCGCCGCCTGCTTCATGGCCTCGTTGATGGTGCTCGCGCCTACATCAAGCGCGCCACGAAAGATGTAGGGAAAGCACAGGACGTTATTCACCTGGTTGGAATAATCCGAGCGGCCGGTGCAGATCATGGCGTCCGGCCTCGTGGCGATCGCTTCCTCGGGCATGATCTCGGGAACCGGATTTGCCAGCGCGAGGATCAGCGGATCTCTCGCCATGCGGCGAAGGTGATCGGGCTTGAGCACGCCGCCAGCTGACAGGCCGAGAAAGATGTCCGCGCCGCTAATCACGTCATCGAGCCGGCGGGCGTCAGTCTCCTGGGCATAAACCGCCTTCCAGCGGTCCATCAGTTTCTCGCGGCCCTTGTAGACGACACCCTCAAGGTCCGTTACCCAGATGTTGCGCGGGTCGGCGCCAAGGCTGACGAGCTCACTGATGCAGGCGAGCGCGGCGGCCCCAGCACCCGAGGTCACGATCTTGGCTGATGCAATGGTCTTGCCGGTGAGCATCAGTGCGTTGGTGACGGCTGCAGCGACAATCACCGCCGTTCCATGCTGGTCATCATGGAACACGGGAATCTTCATGCGGGCCCGCAGCTGCTGCTCGATCTCGAAACATTCCGGCGCCTTGATGTCTTCGAGGTTTATGCCGCCGAAGGTAGGCTCAAGGGATGCAACCGTGTTCACAAAACCTTCGACATCCGTCTGATTGACCTCAATGTCAAAGACGTCAATGTCGGCAAATTTCTTGAAAAGAACGGCCTTGCCCTCCATCACCGGCTTGGCAGCCAGCGGCCCGATATTGCCGAGACCGAGAACGGCAGTGCCATTGGAAATGACGCCAATGAGATTGGCGCGACTGGTATATTTCGAGACCAGCGCCGGATCGGCATGGATCGCTTCCGACACGGCTGCCACGCCAGGGGAATAGGCCAGCGCCATGTCGCGCTGGTTGCCAAGCGGCTTGGTTGGGCGCACCTCGAGCTTACCGGGACGGGGCTCGGCGTGATACACCAGCGCGCCGCTTCGCAGGTCGGGGGAGATCGGTTTTGTCATGATTCAGCCAAAGCGTTGCAGCCAGTGCCGGGCTATGTCGATGCGCCGCGGGACCCAGACCTTTTCATGACCGAGCACATGATCAAGGAACTTGGCCAGGCCAAGCGCACGGCCAGGGCGCCCGGCAAGACGGCAGTGGAGCCCCACTGACATCATCTTGGGGCTTCCCTTGCGGCCCTCCTCATAGAGGCAGTCGAAGCTGTCCTTGAGATACTGGTAGAACTGCTCACCCGTGTTGAAGCCCTGCGCGGTGGCAAAGCGCATGTCGTTGGCGTCGAGCGTGTAGGGAATGATCAGGTGGCGGCCGCCACCCGGCTTGTTGAGGAAATATGGCAAGTCATCAGAGTAATCGTCAGAGGAGTAGAGGAAGCCACCCTCCTCCATCACCAGCCGCGTGGTGTTCATCGAGCACCGCCCGGTATACCAACCGAGGGGTCTTTCTCCCGTCACCTGCGCATGAACCCGGATTGCCTCGGCGATCTGCCGGCGCTCCTCGTCCTCTGCCATGTCCTTGTGTTCGACCCATTTGAGGCCGTGGCTGGCTATCTCCCAGCCAGCCTCCTTCATGGCCTCGACCTGGTCGGGAGAGCGCATGAGCGCGTGCGCCACTCCATAAATGGTGAGCGGCACCTGGCGAGCCGTGAACA
>NZ_JBIIDX010000138.1:0-9501 GCF_044238155.1 Aestuariivirga sp.
CGGTTGGAGCGAAGGACGTCATTCCGGCGCAATGAGCGTGGGCCGCTGTCATGTCGGCTGGCCTTGCGGCATCAGGAGCTGGTGCGCCGGTTGCTGATCGAAATGAGGATCTGAAGGCCGGGCCTGCGCCTGTCGGTTCTGCCGCTGGGACGCGCTGCAGCCCTCGAGGCGCTGGTCGAGGGGCGTGCCGATATCGTGCTTGGCGTGCTGTGGGAGGAGTCACCCGTCGTTTCGGCTCAGCGCCTTTACGAGGAAGGCTTCCTGGTTGCAGGAACGGCGTCAGCGCTTCCCGACGCACCGGGTCTCACGCTTGAACGCTACTGCGCTCTCGAGCACATCCTGATTTCACCTGCCGGCGACATGCGCGGCGTGGTCGATACCGCCCGGGAGACCATTGGCCGGAGCCGTCACATTGTTCTGCTTTGCCGGCGTTTCTGCCGGCACTTGCGGCAGCGGCGCAGTCCGGCTCCATCGTCACCTTGCCCTCGCGGCTCGCCCGCGCCTTTGCTCCCGGTTTCGGGCTGGTGCTCGCCGAGCCGCCGCTGCATGTCCGGCGATTTCCCATTTCGGTCTATTGGCATCGCCGCAATGACGATGACCCGAAGACCAGATGGCTTCGCGAGGTGCTGGCAGATCTCCCGCCCTGAGGCCGGCTGTCACTCCAGGTTGGTGTGGCGCTTGCGCATGGCCGCGGGTGAAACCTTCAGTTTTTCGCGCAGCATGAGGATGAGCACCTCGAAGGTCAGAAACTGCGCGCCCTCGAACAGCGATCCCATCGGCAGCACGGACGTTGACCTGGCACCCGTGTCATTGGCCATGGTCTGGGCCGGAATCGTGAGCACGGTGTTGCAGGCCATGGGCACGCGGCCTTTCGGCTGTGCCGTGACGCAGGCTGTCCGCGCCCCGGCCGCGCTGGCTTCACCGACCAGGGCCAGAACCGTGGAAAACTGTCCAGGCCCGGCACTGACAATCAGCAGGTCGCCGCGCCCCACGGGCGGCGCCGACATGTCGCCTGCGACATGAGCATCCAGCCCCATGTGGTAAAGCCGCATGGCGAGTGCGCGCATCATCAGCCCCTCACGGCCCACGCCATGCAGCACGATGCGCTTTGCCTTCGCAATTTCACCCGCGAAGCGCTCGAGGCTCTTGGGCTCAACGGCTGCGCTGGCCTGCTTCAGTTCCTCGGCGGCGCGGGCGACAGTGGTTTGATACGCGAGCATGGCGGAGGCTCCTTTCCTGGCTGGTCTGTGAACGCTGTGGCCGCTTCAGGCGGCGCGGCCCGATGTCTCGCGCCCGTCGCTGAGCTGGCTCACGGCCGTTTCCAGCAGGCCCGTGTCATCGAGAACATCGAGAATGGTGTAACGGCTTCGCAGATAGAGTGCGGCAAGAACGGTGCGGCGCAGATAAGCCGTATCGACGCCGATGTCGGCCGCGGCCGCTGGTGCGCCGGCTGCTCTCAGCTTGGCGGTGAACTCTGCCGGTTTCAGGACCTGCCGCCTCAGCCGCTCTGCGAGCTGCGGCCAGGTGGCCTTGAGGCGAGACAGGCGAAGCCGGAGCATATCCGTCTCGACGTGTTTCAGACGGGTCTCCTCGATAGAGCGGGCGCCGATCTCGGATGATCCGAAGATGCGCTTGATGTCGTCGGTCTTCTGGGCCAGGCTGCGTGCACCCGATACCGTTGCCTCGATATCGAGGGCGGCGATGTTCTGCTGGAGCAGCCAGTCATAGAGCTGAAGCGCGGTCAGCGCACCGACTGCGACACAGGAGCCATGGCTCACCAGTTCGCCATTCAGGGCAAGGTCCTGCATCTCCCAGAGATGGGCGATCTGATGGTCGGCTCCCGACGCCGGGCGTGACGAGCCGTGAAGCTCCATGGCAAAGCCGACCACCGCCAGGCCTGCAAACAGGTCTTCGATGGCTGCACCATTTCCGCGCGCCACATCCTCCGGCCGGGAGAGGAAGTCGTGAAGGTGATCCTGCACCATGCCCCAGGACCGGGTCTCGATCGCCTCCACTCCCAAGTCATCGGCGATGATCCAGTCGGCACCTGCCGGAATTTTTCCGGCCAGATCGCTATAGCCCCAGCTCGACATGGCCCGGGGTGCGAGCCTGAGAACGTCCAGATCTCCGATGATCGCCCGTGGCGGCTTGCACTGGATGGTTTTCTTGAACCCCTTCTCGGACAATGGCGCCCCGGCCGAGGTGTAGCCATCCATCGATGTGGCAGTCGCCACGCAAAGATAGGGCCGCCCGAGCTTGAATGCGGCATATTTGACCACGTCGTTGATGACTCCCGAGCCAACTGCAACAGGCGTTGCGCTGGTTGCGGCCAGCCTTAGTGTCAGATCCTCTGCCAGTTCGACGGATGGCTTTGGTTTTGGCTTGGCCGGCAGCAGATGCGCCTGAACCGCAAGCCCGGCCGCACGCAGATGGGCTTCGAGTGCCCGTCCCGCCGCTTCCCACGTATTGCCATCAGCGATCAGAAACGCCCCGGCCTCGCCGAAGTGGGACGTCAGCAAGCCGGGGGCCTTGGCCAGCGCACCGGCGGAAAGTTCGAGAGCGGCAATCGACCTTGAAACCTTGAGGCCGGCGGCGATGGTCTGCTGAGCAGCGTTCACGCCCGGTCCCCGTCATGTGCCAGGGCCACACCATCGCGGTCAAAGCAGTGGATGCGGCCTGCCGGCATTGTCAGGCCGATCGTCTGGCCAGCATCGATGCTGGTGTCGCCTTCGGCGCGCACCACCAGAGGCTCGCCCGAGCCGAGGCTGGCATAGAGATAGGCATCGCCGCCCAGCGTTTCGCGCAGCCGCACGGTGACGCTGACGTCGCCCTGACCCGCGGTGGTGATGCCGATGTGCTCGGGCCTGATGCCAAGCCGCGCCGCCTTGCTGGCAGACCGTGGCAGCTTGGCGATCAAGGATTGGTGCATGCCGCCATCCTGCCCCGTGACATCGAGGAAGTTCATGGCGGGTGCGCCGATGAAACCGGCGACGAATTCGGTGCGCGGATGATGATAGAGCTCCATGGGCGAGCCGGTCTGCTCGATTCGCCCGGCATTGAGCACCACGATTCTGTCGGCCATGGTCATGGCCTCCACCTGATCATGCGTGACATAGATCATCGTCGCGTTGAGCTGCCGGTGCAGAGCCTCGAGTTCGACCCGCATCTGAACCCGCAACTTGGCATCGAGGTTCGATAGAGGTTCATCAAACAGGAAGACCTTCGGATTCTTGACGATGGCGCGGCCGATCGCCACCCGTTGCCTCTGACCGCCGGAGAGTTGCCCAGGCTTGCGATCCAGATAATCGTTCAATTGCAGGATGCGGGCCGCCTCGGCCACCCGGCGGGCTCGCTCCTCTGCCGGGAAATTGTTGATCTTCATCCCGAATTCCATGTTTTCACGCGCGGTCATGTGCGGGTAGAGCGCATAGGACTGGAACACCATGGCCACGTTGCGCTCGGAGGGTGCCTTGTGCGTCACGTCCTCCTCGCCAATGATGATCTGGCCGCGCGAGATATCCTCAAGCCCGGCAATCGAGCGCAGCAGGGTGGACTTGCCGCAGCCCGAGGGGCCCACAAACACCGTGAATTCGCCATCCGCGATGTCGAGAGACACGCCGTGGATGACCTGCTGGGCACCGTAGGATTTGTCGATGTCCGACAGTCTCACCCGCGCCATGTTCCCCTCCAGATATGCCGCACTCAGAATCCTGTTGACTCCGGAGCCGTTCAATACATTTATATGTCAGGCGATACAAATGTAAATGGCTGCTTTGGTCGCTGATACGGAGGAAATCTCATGAAACTGAAAAACTGTGTGAGCGCGTTGGCGCTCGCGGTTCTGGGATGGGTGGCGGGCACCCAGGCAGCATCTGCCTGGTCGCTCGAAGAAGCCGCCAAGCCCTATGCCGGAACCACCGTGGACGTCGTGTTCCTCGATCGTCCTGGCTACAATGCTGCAAAGGAAATGCTGCCGGAGTTCGAGGCAAAGACCGGCATCAAGGTCAACATCACCACACTGCCCTACGAAAATGCGCTGGGTGAGCAGGTGCGTGATTTCGTGGCCCAGGGCGACCTCGACGTGGCGCTGATCGACCTCGTCTGGATTGGCAACTTCGCCGAGAACGGCTGGATCGTTCCCGCCGAGACCTTCACCAAGGATCCAAATCTCGCCGATCCCGATCTCGACATGAACGACTTCTTCCCGCTCGTGCTCAACGCATTCGGCGGCTGGAACGGCACCATCTACGGCCTGCCTTTCGACAACTATTCGGGCCTGCTCTTCTACAATCAGTGCATGCTCAAGGATGCTGGCTTCGATGGCCCGCCCGAGACCTGGGCTGACCTGAAGGACAAGTACGGCCCGGCGCTGACCAAGGACGGCAAGTTCGCCTACGCCCTGCAGTCCAAGCGCAACGAGACCCAGTCTGCCGACAGTTTCGCGCGCATGCTCTGGCCGTTCGGGGGCTCCTTCCTCACCAAGGATTTCAAGTCGAACCTGAACTCCCCCGAGAGCCAGGCCGGCCTGAACTTCCGTCAGGACCTGATGAAGTACATGCCGCCGGGCATCGTCTCCTATGACCATGCCGAGACGGTGAACGCGCTTGCGCAGGGTGACGTGGCGATGATCACCGAGTGGTCGGCCTTCTATTCGACGCTCACCAACAAGGAGACCTCGAAGATCGGTGACTGCCTTGCGATCGCGCCGGAGCCGAAGGGTCCTGCTGGCCGCAAGCCGGCACTGGGCGGCTTCTCGCTGGCCGTTGCAACCCAGGCTGATGACGCCGAGAAGGCAGCAGCCTGGCTGATGATCCAGTGGCTGACCTCGAAGGCCAACGCCCAGACCTATCTGGAAAAGGGTGGTGTGCCGGCGCGTCAGTCGGTCTACCAGAACGCCGACAACGCCAAGAAGTTCACCTACATTCCGGCTCTGGTCGAGAGCTGGCAGGAAGGCGTGCCGGAGTTCCGTCCGCGCTTTGCCGAGTGGCCCACCATCACGGAAATCGTGCAGGAATGGGGTTCCAAGATGATGCTGGGTGAGGTCTCTGTCGAAGAGGGCGCCAAGACCATCGGAACCAAGATGGAGGAAGTCCTCCAGAAGGCCGGCTACTACGACGGCAAGAAGCCGCTCGCCCAGTAAGGCTGGTTCGATCTGACACCTGGCGGCGGGGGCAGCAGCCCCCGCCGCTGATCTCTCAACAGATGCCCGGGGACCAGCGCTCATGACTGCCCGCGTGAAAGCCTCAACGATCATCGCATTTCTCGGGCCTTCGGTGTTTGCGCTGGCAATCGTTGGCATCGCGCCGCTGCTCTATGGCGTGTGGAAGAGCCTGCACTTCTTCAATCTCACGAAAGCCAATCAGCAGGAATTCGTCGGGCTCGACAACTACGTGACCGTTCTGACCGACCCGGTCTTCTGGCAGTCCATGGGGCGCACGGTTGTCCTGTTCTTCGTCTCGGTGCCGACTCAGATCGTTCTAGGCCTCGGCATCGCGCTGCTTCTGCACCGGCCAGGCCTCGGCCTGTTGCGTGCCTTCACCAGGCTGTCGCTGGTTCTGCCGATGGCCACCACCTATGCCGTGGTCGGACTGCTGGCCCAGGTGATGTTCAACATCAAGTACGGCGTCATCAACCAGTTTCTCGGCTTCTTCGGCGTTGAACCCATCAACTGGATCGGCGATCCCTTCAACGCCTATGTGGCGGTGATCTTCTGGGACGTCTGGCAGTGGACGCCCTTCGTGGCGCTGGTCATGCTCGCCAGCCTGAGCAGTGTACCGCCCGAGATCGAGGAGGCCGCGCGGCTTGAAACCGGCCGCTGGTGGACGATCCTGCGCCACATTCAGCTGCCCTTTCTCGTGCCCGGACTGGTGGCCGTGCTGATCTTGCGCACGGCCGACACGCTCAAGCTCTTCGACATGGTGTTCACCATGACACGCGGCGGGCCCGGCTCTGCGACCGAGTTCATCGCCATCCTCATCGAGCGCACCGGCAACCGGCAGTTCGACATCGGCCTTGCCTCAGCCCAGGCCATCATCCTGCTGGCGCTGACGGTGTTTCTGGCGCGGTCCTACATCAAGCTGTTCTACCGGGAGGTGCGGTAATGGCCGCAGGAACATCACGCGCGAGCGCCTGGCGCTCTGGAAAGCCATGGCTGGGTGAGGTGATCCTGCTCTGCATCATCTGCCTGTTCTGCGTCTTTCCATTCTACTGGATGGTAACGACGAGCCTCAAGACTCAGGTGGTTGCCCTGCAGTCGCCGCCTGCCTGGATGTTCACGCCGACGCTCGCCAATTACTGGGAGGTCCTGTTCGAAGACAAGGTAGGCGTGTCGCTGATCAATTCGCTGATCGTGGCGGTTGCCACCACTGTCCTGTCGATCGGGCTGGGCTGTCCGGCTGCCTATGCGCTTGCGCGGTTTGAGTTCCGCGGCAAGAAGGACCTGTGGTTCTGGTTCATCACCAACCGCTTCGTGTCTCCGGTGGTGTTGGTGTTCCCGGTGTTTCTCATCGCCAGGCAGATCGGGCTGCGTGACACACATCTTGCGCTGGTGCTGATGTACATCACCTTCTGCCTGCCCATCGTCATCTGGATCTGTACCGATCAGTTCCGCTCGATTCCCTATGATCTCGATGAGGCGGCAAGCCTTGAAGGGGCGGGCCATTGGCGCATATTCTGGTCCATCTGCCTGCCACTCGCCATGCCGGGCGTTGCCGTGTCGGCCATATTTTCCTTCATCTTCTCGTGGAACGAGCTGCTGTTCGCCTACATCCTCGCGCCCAAGGCAGCCAAGACCGCACCGGCCATGGCCATCACCTTCATGGAAGGGTACGATGTGCCCTACGGCAAGATCATGGCCACTGCGACCCTGATCGTCGTGCCCGTGCTGATCTTCGCTGTCATTGTGTCGCGCCATCTGGTGCGCGGCCTCACCATGGGTGCGGTCAAGTAGCAGCCAGACGATGTCACGTGCGCCGAAGCTGCCAAAGATCGACGTGGAGGAGCGTTTCCTCGCCCAGGTGGCCTGGGCCTATCATGTCGAAGGCCTTACCCAGGAGCAGGTCGCCCGCAAACTTCAGGTAACGCGGCTTCGCGTCAACAAGGCGCTTGCCGAGGCGCGCAAGAACGGGCTGGTGCGCATCACCCTGAATACGTCGTTCTCGGCCTGCCCTGAGCTGGAGGGGGAACTGTGCGCAACATTCGGGCTCGCGCAGGCCTATGTGGCGCCCTCGCCGGAGCGCCCTCAGGATCTCCAGATGATTGTTGGAGCCGCGCTTGGGCAGTTGCTGTCAAGCAAGCTTGCTGATCCGAAGGTCAGGACCTTCGGCCTTTCATGGGGCAACACGCTCAACATCGCCACGCGGTTCGTGGCCTCTTTCTCACGCCGTGACCTTGAGGTGATCTCGGTCATGGGCGGCCTCACCCGTGGTTCGGATTTCAACAGTTTTGAGATCACCACCCGTCTTGCTGACCTGCTGGGCGCCCAGCACAGCTATTTTCCTGCGCCGCTCTATGCCGGGTCGCGCCGTTCGCGCGACACGATCATGAAGCTTGACGTGTTCGACGGCGTTCTCGCCAAGATCCGCGGCATCGATGGCATGGCTGTGGCTTGCAGCGATATCTCGGCCCGTTCGCTTCTGGTGCGCGACGGTCTGCCGCCTGACATCAAGCCGCGCGACCTGATCAGGGCTGGCGCTGTGGGCGACGTGCTGGGCACGATCATCGATAGCAACGGCGAGCCTATCGACCATCCGATCAATGAGCGCGTCGTGGGCATCGGGCTCGATGACATGCGCAGAATTCCCAACACCATCCTGGCTGCCGGGGGCGCCTACAAGGTTCCCGTGATCAGCGCCGCACTGCGCCAGCGCCTGGCGCGAATTCTCGTCACCGACGAGGCTACGGCGCGGACGCTGCTTTCTCAGGCCCCGTAGTCTGCCCGGCCACTCGTGCGGTGGCTGGGTTATGAGCCGATTGACAGGTCACGTGTTGTAGGATGATATGAGGACAGTGCGGAGGCCGCGTGATCAGAAGGTCGGCAGATATCGGGGCGACGGATAACCTCCCTCAGCGGGTTGTAGCGCTCCTGCTGCGTGACATCGAGGGTGGCGCGCTGGAGCCCGGAACCCGCCTGCCAACCGAGCAGCAGCTGTCCGAGAGGCTCGGCGTCAGCCGCAACGTGATCCGTGAGGCAATTGCGCAACTGCGCGCCGATGGCCTCGTCGAGGCAAGGCAGGGTGTGGGGGCTTTCGTGCTGGCGCCCGAGCAGCGCGCCGCGATCCGCATCGACCGGCAGGCCTTGCAACAGGATGGCAATATCGAGCGCCTGTTCGAACTTAGGAGCATTCTGGAAACCGAGGCAGCACGTCTTGCTGCAGTTCGCCGCACGCCTCAGCACCTCAAGGCCATCAAGGCCCATCTCGACCGCATGAATGGCGAGGAACGCTGGCAGGATGGCAGCATCGAGGCTGATCTCGCCTTTCACCGCGAGGTCGCCCGCGCCACGGGCAACAATTACATCCTGTCATTCATCTCATTTGTCTGCGAACAGATCCGTCAGACCATCTACATCGCGCGCCGCAGCAATCCGCTTCACGATCTGGTGCGGATCAATGTTGCCGAGCACATCAGCATCTATGAGGCGATCCGGGCCGGAGATGCCGAGAAGGCGGCCTGTGCCATGCGTGCGCACATCGAGGGTGCCGCGGCACGTGCCGGGGCAGGCGGATCCGGCCAGGCCGCTGTGCAGCCGCGCCAACTGGTCCGAAAGGGAAGACATCATGGCTGACCCTCATCTCAAGATCACCGATATCTGCCTGCTCGTTGAGAATATCGAACGAGCAGTTGACTTCTACACACGGGTTTTGGGGTTCCGCCTTCGCAGGCGCGCCGAGGGCTTTGCCGATTTCCACAGTGATGGAATTACGCTCGCTGCCTGGGAGATTGATCACATCAACAACCATTGTGGCGTATCCAACCGCCGCGCACCGCCAAAGGCACACAAGGCCTGCATCGCCGTCCGGCTGGATACGCCCGCCGATATCGACGCGATGTTCCAGAGGCTCACCGCGCAGGGTGTGAGCTTCGTCAGCGCGCCTGGTGATTATCCGTGGAATGCGCGCTGCGCCTATTTCACGGACCCCGACGACAATGTCTGGGAGATCTATGCCTGGTATCCGGACGGGCCGAAGCATGACTTCGACAGTTCCGAGACCCCGGCAGGCTAATGACTGTCAACGCGAGCAGGGAGGAAACCATGACAAACTCGCAGATCAACCGGCGCAAGTTCCTGGCTGGAAGCGCCGTCATCGCCGGAGCGATTGGTGGCGGCATCGAGCTGGTATTGCCCGATCCGGCGCGGGCCGAGAATGCCAAGGTCATCATCAAGCTCGACTGGCTCATCTCCAATGGTCAGATCGGCGACGTGATGGCAGTCCAGCAGGGCTTCTTCAAGGACGCCGGGCTCGATGTCGAGTTCAACCCCGGTGGCCCCAACTCCGCCAC
>NZ_JBIIDX010000017.1:0-30475 GCF_044238155.1 Aestuariivirga sp.
TTAAAAAGCATCAGAAAAAGCTGTAGTGGTTGAGGGTAGGTGTTTCCGATCGCCAGTGGTCGAATGGATAATGTCGAAGATACGGGGTTTCAGTGCTCCTGCCGGTTGACAAAGAAAGACATGAGTTCCCCCTAAGTCCTGATGGTGCACACCCAAAGCACCTACCTTAGCTTCCTACAGTCTGGCTTCACCTGACCTCCACGTTACGGACAAGTTGAGGTTGCTGGCTGTAGCTGCTACCCGGCCTGGTCAACACTTCTAGGCTAGCGGGCCAATAGTTGTTCTGTGTCACCAAGCATTGGCCATTAATGTCGATGGATATGAATGCCCTGGTGATGTTTACCCTGCTTAACTGAAGCTAATTAGCATCTCGCACCAAGACCATGGCGACAAGGCTGGATGGACACAGAACCACACTAGCGACTAGTCGAAAGATATGATCTTTCGCCGGAACCCGTCAGCTGTCTACCTATGGGCAGTTCTGATCCTTTGCTCCTATTTTTTCGGTTTTGCAGGATCTGTGGACGTTGGCGCTGTATGAGCCGCCGTTGCGTCATGCAAATCGGTCGGAACTTCTAGATTGTGAACTGCAGCTCTAAGGCTGACCCTTATCTCGGAATTTGGGTGCCCAAGCCGCCGCCGCATTTCTACGGGCCTGCGGGAAAGGATCACTTCGGCGCGGGCGGCGGTAGAACGACCGCGTGCGCTCTGAGCGGCTTTGACTGCGGCCGCGAAGACCCTTTGGCGTGTTTCCAGAGGGATTGGAACACCGAGTATTGGCAGCAGGAAGCGCTTGAGTTCGCGGTAAATCAGGTTGTGAATGAAGCTCTTGCGGAAACTTCCACCCGTGTGTGCAAAGCGGAGATCGTCTTCGTGCTCAATGACACTCTCGATAATGTGCTCCGGCAGATAGCCCTTTTTGACCTGCGCTTGCCGAAGTGAGTTCTGTATATCGACATCGCCACCCGCTCCCCATCCCTTGAGTAACTCGTCATAACCTCCAATGCGATCAAATATTGTTTTCTCGATCACGAGGAAGCCCTGCAAGTTGTTCAGGCTTAACGCGGATGTCGTACTCTTGTGGCGATTGAGCTTCTTGCCCGGAGGAAACTTTGCATAAATTCCCGGCTTCAGATTTCGCGAGAGCCATGCGATGCATTCTGGACTCAGTACGACATCAGCATCAACGAACACCAGCCATTCGCCCCGGGCAGCGGCTGCACCGCTGTTGCGCGCTTCCCAGTTCGAAAAGTAGTTGCGGCCGGGCAGGTCAACCACATGAGCCTGCGGAAAGCGCTCTCGCACGAAATGCTTTGTGCCCTCGGCGCAGGAGAAATCAACGACGATGACTTCACTTGCGGGTTGAGAAATCATCGCAGGCAGACTCACTTGCAGATGCGAAAGCCGGTTCTTACAAGTGGTGATGATGCTGAATTTCACAATTCATGTTCCAGAACAAGATTTTCAGGAAGTAACCTACCATCATGGCTGTTTGCATTTTTTCTTCGCAAACTCAAGATTCACTGTCCCAAAACCACCTTGCAGGGCACCCTGTGGCCTGTTCGCTGCGGGTTTTATAAGAACTTAGCTGTACAAACAATCTCTATGCTGCGCATCTGCGAACTGATAAGAAAGAGATAAGGCGAGCGGTAATTCGCGGATCCGCTGTTTTTTTCTTGAGGTCAACTGTGGTTGAAAAAACCGAGTCTCGTCGGATCCCTGCCAATACGGATCCTCTGAAGACCGATCGGTCTGCGGTTGATCAGCCTGCCAATCAGCGCAGTGTAGTCATGTCTGTGAGGCGTGCCCTAGACGAGGCTTTGAAGCGTTATCAGCAGGGTAATCTGGAGCAGGCGGCAAGCATTGTCTCTCAACTCACGGCAGCCAAGCCGCGCTCGGCAGAAGCGCATAATCTCCATGGCGTCATCCTCGCGGCCCAGGGCAAGCGTGCCGAGGCTGCCAAAGCGCTTGGGCGTGCAGTGCGCATCGATCCGCGCAACTCCCAATATCTCTCCAATCTGGGCGAGGTCGAGCGCCAGCGAGGCAAACATCAGCAGGCGGCTGCAGCATTCAATGCAGCAATTGAGATCAATCCCAGGAATCCGCAGGCTCAGAATAATCTAGGCATACTTCACTATGACCGGCGGGAGTATGCCGAAGCCGTGGAGTGCTACAAGAAAGCGTTGTCTCACACCAAAGCCTATCCGGAAGCACATAACAATTTGGGTAACGCCCTGCGTGCGTTAGGCCGCCGTGAAGAAGCGATCGACCACTACCAGAATGCCGTTCTGCTTCGCGAGAAATACCCCGAAGCTTACAATAATATGGCATCAGTATTGCGGGAAATGGGGCAGCTTCCCGAGGCAGAGCATGCTTACCGCAAAGCCATAAGTCAGCGCAGCGATTATGTGGAGGCTTACGTCAATCTGGCGCTGTTGCTTGATGGAAGTAACAGGGCCGACGAGGCGCTTCGTTTGCTTGGTGAGGCATTGCGCATCAATCAGCGGCACAGCGGAGCGCTGGTGCATATTTCTCGGTTGCAGCTGCGGAACATGAACTATGAAAAAGCAGCTGAGGCGGCCCGGCTCGCGATCAAGTCTGATGCAAAATCAGTTGATGCTTACTTAACACTCGGTCAGGTTCTGACAGAGACAGACCAGCTTAAGCAAGCTCTTTTGGCTTTCGAGTCGGTACTTCGCATTAGGCCCGGCATGGTCGAGGCGCGCACACTTTATGGTGTCTGTCTCAAGGCGATGGGCCGCCTAGACGAGGCCCGTGAGCAGTTCAGGCAGGCACTCGACTTGGCACCTTCTGCTGCCGGTGTTTATGCCAATATATCGGACCTTCAGAAATATACGCCTGATCATCCACATCTGCACGAGATGCGGCGTCTCCTGGCTGAAGCACCCGATCCGGAGAGCGAACGCGTCATGCCTTTATATTTCGCGCTTGGAAAGGCTTATGACGATATCGGTGAATTTGACCTGGCCTTTGATCATTTTCAGAAGGGCGCGGCGATCAAACGCAGGAAACTCAACTATGATGAAATCCAAACGCTGGGTTTCCTCGATTCAATCCGTGAAGTATTCAGCCCTGATCTGATGCGAAATCCGCCTTTTGTCGGGATATCCAGCGAGGTTCCAGTTTTTATCGTGGGAATGCCGCGTTCGGGTTCAACGCTTGTCGAGCAGGTTCTCTCAAACCACCCTTCGGTATTTGGCGCTGGTGAAATCAAGGACTTTACCCGTGAGTTGAATAGCCTGCGTGGCCGGTTTCCTGGCCTTCCGCGCTTTCCGCACATGATTCAAAAAATGAGCGCAGCCCAGTACCGCATGCTTGCAGAGGGATATCTCCGCAAGCTCACGGCTCTGGCCCCAACGGCGGCGCGGATCACCGATAAGCTTCTCACAAATTTCTATTTCGTCGGCCTTCTGCACATGCTCTACCCAAAGGCAAAGTTCGTGCATACGCTGAGAAACCCCGTCGATACATGTCTGTCAGCCTATTCGAAGCTGTTCAAGGACGACATGCCTCACAGCTACGACCTTGGAGAGCTTGGCCGTCATTACAGGAAATATGCCCAACTTATGGATCACTGGCAGGATGTACTTCCTGACGGTACGATGAAGACCATTGTATACGAGGAGGTCGTCAATGATCTCCCTGGTGCGGCGCGCGGCTTGATCGATTTCCTCGGCCTGCCTTGGAATGAAGCCTGCTTGGCTTTTCATGAGTCACAGCGACCCGTGAAGACTGCGAGCGTTGTTCAGGTGAGGACGCCCGTTTATGCGACTTCGGTGGGACGGTGGAAGCGATATGGTAAGTCTCTTCAGCCTCTCATCGAGGCACTTGATTACCGCGAATAGACCTTGGCTGTCTGTGTGTTGTGCTTGGTCTGCCCGGGCACAGCATCCAAAGGAGCCTTACGATGTGCCACTACTCTTGGAAGGACTTCACGATGATTTTCCTGAATCAACTGTCTGTGCTCTCTCTTGGCATGGTGGCCATTGTCGCCGCTGTCTCGGACGCAGATGCCACAACCCGAATCGAGAAGACCTTTAGCGGATGGAAGGTGGAATGCGTGGAGGCCGATGATGGCAAGTCGTCTTGCGGCTTGCAGTACGCCTTGGCGACAAAGAAGGACAAGGCCATATTCTTCAGTTGGTCGATTTTGAGAGATGCCAGGAACCCTGATAGCAACAAGGTCATACTACGAACGCCTACAGGCGTGCTGCTGCAGAAAGGCATTGATGTCGGGTTCGAGGGTGCTGAACCTGTGAAGGTAAATTACCTGACATGTGGCCCGCGTAGTTGCGTTGCCGAGTTCGACTTCACCGACAAATGGGCCGAGGCGCTGGCATCGAATGAAAAAATCGAGGTGAACTATGTCGCCGCAAACGGCAAGCCATTGAAGCACCAGATAAGCCTAAAACAGTTCAGCGAGGCCTTCGAGTTCTACAACGGCCAGCTAAAGTCCGATTAGGGTTAGCGAGTATGATTGCGGAAAGAGATGTTGCTATCAGCGAGTCTAACCCTCTTTCACCGTTACTTGGGGCTTTTGCAACTTTACCTCGAGGTTTCTGCCGGGCGGAGTAAACTCCAAAGCCAGTTCGATTCACGATGAACGCGCTTGGATAGAACTTTGTGAAGTTGTTCGCGTTCGCGCCATTACGTGGAACATGGCAGGCAGGACTGAAACAAAAGGAGGCTCTGCCCTGACCTTTGGGCGGAACGGCTTCCAAAAAACAACCTAAGTAATTTAGATTTCGTACTTTTACTATGGCCGCGTCGATGCGGACTTATTGATTGAACAATTCAGGCTATTGATCTAAGTATGTTTAAAGAATGGCGTTTTCTTGGACAAGTGTGTCCAAATTATTGGTAAAACTAGCAGGGTGAAATCATGAAGCGCTCCAAGACCGTCAAGATGTTGACGGGTGTGTCGTTGATCGCCCTCGCTGTGATCGCAAATCCGCCGAAGAGAGCCTTTGCGACTGACGTTCTTTCACCTGGCGCCTACGTAACGATCAGCCTGCCTTCTGATAATCCCACCAATCTGACCGGCAATGTCATTGGCCCGGGTGATGCAAGCGCGACGAACGGGATTACATACGGCGTTGGCATCGTTGATGGCGTAGAGGTCGATGGATTTCTTTGGAACCAAGGTGAGATCTACGCCAGTCTTGAGGATGATGCCGGTGCAGGCGATGTATTCGGCGTCTATATCGAAGATGGTGTGACTTTCGATGCTGGCGGGGTCCGGAACGATAATGCTGTTTACGCCTCTGCAATCGATGCCATCTTTCCTGCCGGGGCGAATGATTTTTCTTACGCCGAGGCGATTGGCATCGAGTTCAATGCTGTCGATGCTGTTAACGACGCAGCAGCGAATGTTCTAAACCGTGCAGGGGGCCACATCGGCGCCTCTGCGTTAGCCGTAACCTACAGCACGGCGGATGCCTTTGCCGCCGGCGTCCGGGAATTGGTATCAAGCGCCGACGAGGGAACAGCCTATTTACAAAACCACGGGCGTATCACGGCTGACGCAGTGGCTGGCGTAATCCTGGCTGATGGGTTTGGCAGTGCCTATGCCACAGCAACGGGTGTTTTTCAGTCAGTGCTCGCGGGCGAAGATGGCTATGCTGAGGTCGAGAATGATGGTCTGATCGACGCCACGTCCTTTGCGTATGCCGAAGCTGACTCGGCCGTACTCAACATCTATGCCGAGGCGAATGCGGCCGGTGTGACCCAGATCGTCGATGCTGGAGAGTTTGGCTCGGCCTTGGTCCACAATGAACTAGACCTTGAGGAGTTATCGAAGATTTCGGCCATTGCAACGGCAATTGCCTATGGCTCGGCTTATGGAAGCGCCAACGCCAACGCGTTCGGTGTAGAGCAAATGGTGGTTGATGGCGATCTTGCCGTGGCGATCACCCAAAATTTCGGCCTCATTGAGGCTGGTGCTATTGCCTATGTGAGCGCAGAGGACGCGTTAGCAGATGCCTCGTCTTTCGGTGTTTTGCAGGGGGTCGACGGATTCAAACAAGCTGGGGCCGGGGTATACAATGTGGGCGTCATCGACGTCCAGGCGGGCGCCCTTGCCTATGGTACCACCGCGGTGGCGCACGTTACAGCGGCGGGAATCTACCAAACTGGCGAGATTGACAGCTTCGAGGGTGAGATTGTCCTTGAAGTTGAAAACTCTGGCATCATTTCGACCGATGCATTGGCAGTTGCCCTTGGCAGCAATGTTGCTGTTGCTGCAGCGTCGGCTGCCGGCATCTACCAGTCAGGACAGGGCCTTGGAGATATCACGCTCAGTGTCGAAAATCACGCTGCGATCCTCTCTTTTGCAGTGGCAAATGCCGTTTCTGTTGCCGTGGCAGATGCCAACGCACGTTCTTATGGCGTGGCGCAAACAGCAACAGGCAAGGACTTTGAAAGTGAATCCCTCGCCCTGATTGCGAATGACACTGATGCGGTGATTGCGGCCTACGCGAGTGCTGAGGCCTCTTCCATACTTGGCTCCGCCTATGCGAGCGCCGCTGCAGCCGGTGTTTTTCAGACAATCAATTCGGACGAGCCCTATCTTGGCAACGCGACTGCCGAGGTTATGAACCATGGCACCATCTATGCGGATGCGGTAGCTGCTGCCTATGGTAACTTTGCCAAAGCCGAAGCAACTGCTGCCGGAATTTTCCAATTCGCTAGTGCCGACTCGGATGAAGATGGTTTCGGGATTGCCGATCTCTACGTCGACAACGACGCTCTCATCCTCGTGGAAACCTCCGCATCTGCCGAAGGCTACACGGCAGCTATCGCTTATTCCTCTGCCGAGGGTGTAATTCAAAGAGCTTACAGCAATGCTGGCGCTGAAAGCAATTCGCTTGATGCTTATGCGGAGTTACTGAACTCAGGTAGCATTGCCGTGATGGTGGCTGCAGATGCCTATTCAACCGATGGCGTTGCCCTGTCGGTGGTGAACGTCCATGGCGCAAACCAGATTGCGGAGGCTACTAACAGCGCCGAACTCTCTGCTGAAAACACCGGCGATATCGTAGGTTTTGCCAATTCAGACGCCGCGGGCAAAGACTGGGCGGGTGCCTTCGGTCGTGCTGTCGGCATCGAACAACTTGCCGGAGCGGGCAGCATGGCCTCGGCCACGCTGGTGAACGACGATACGATCCTCAGCATCGCCGATGTGGCGGCCTATGCAACCGGCCCTCTCGGAGAGGCAAGCGCCATTGCATCCGCGATGGGCGTTGAGCAATTATCCAGCTCGGATGCTCAGGCAGATTCTTATGCCGAAAACAATGGCACGATCTGGGTTACCTCGATTTCAGATGCCGAAGCTTATGACGCCTTTGCATCTGGCACAGGTACTGGCCTCTTGCAGCAAGCTGAATCCGGAGGTGTCGCAGGAGCTGTAGCTGTCAACAATGGCTTCCCGGATGTATATGAGTCTTCGGTCGATGCGGCTGAATGGGCGCTTGCGGACCTGGGTGCGTGGCTGTTCACCGCGGGCGGTACGGGTGGTGTCGACTTGGCATCTGCTGCTGTGGCTGACGTTTCACCACCAGTCCTTGGCGGTCTCTACGTCATCTCTGCTGCCATGGCTGATGGCGTTTATGCCTCAGCAGAAGATCTTGCATTTGGTATCAGTCAGGAAAGTGATGGTTCCGATTCCTATGTTGAGGTGACCAATAACGGCTACATCGGCGTGATCTCCGCTGGTGTCGCTGGTATGAGTGGCAGCGCTCTATCCGCTGATGCGGAGGTACAAGGTGTTGGAATTGAGCAGAATTCATATGCTTCCGGTGTGGCGACCGCAGATATCGCCAACCTTGGCTCCAACAATCTTCTGGGCCTGGCCATCGCCAATGGTGTCTATGCTGAAGCAGGCGTATTGGCTTTTGGTTCCGTCCAGAATGTAGCAGGCGCCGGTGGAAGCGCCTCTGCCGATCTGGTCAATGATGGCTCAACCTTCATTCTCTCTGCTGGACTGGCAATCTCCGACGGGGGTGTTGACTCTTATGGAAGTGCTGAAGCCCTTGGTGTAGGTGGTTTACAACAGGCGTCGGCGCTTGCAGCAGATGTATCTGCCGCCAATAGTGGTACGTTGTCCGCCAATGCCATCGCACTTGCCATGAATGGTGACGCCGCTTTTGCTGAATCGAGCGGAGCGGGTCTGATCCAACTTGCTGCTGGGCAGTTTGCTGATGCCTATGCGATCAATACGGGCTACCCCGAAGGCGACTTCGGTCTTGACGTGATGGGCTCCATGGGGCCTGCCGCTGATGAGGGCGATCTGCCGGGCGAGGGCCTGATTTCGTTACTTGACGGCATCTATGTCGTGTCTCTTGCTGCCGCTGGCGCTTATACATCGGCGAGTGCCGTCGCCGAAGGCATTGGCATTGGCCAGGACGTAAGAGGCGGCATCGCCAGCGCCGAGGCATATAATGAGGGCTACATCGGCGTCGCTACGGTTGCAATTGCAAACGCCAGCGAAGGCGATGCCGGTGCGGGTTTGTCTGCGACTGGTGTTGGTCAAGACCTCTATGCGGCTTATAGCTATGGAATAACAAGCGGCGTTGCCAGCTTCGATAATGGCTATGACGAGCAACTGAACGTGGGCGGCATCGCCTTTGCCAATGGATATGGCAATGCCGCCGCTACGGGCAATGTGACAGCGGTAGATCAGTATTCCGAAAACTTCCGTTCGGCGACTGTGGAAGCCTATAATGATGGCGATATTCGAGCAGTCGGCATAGCGAGCGCCGCCTCTGATTACGGGCACGCCGGTGCGCGCATGACGTCTAAGGGCATATTCCAGGATATTGAGGTCTACGAAGATGGCGAGGGCTATGCTCTCGTCGAAAATGATGGCTTTATCGTCGGAATGGGCCGTGCAAGTGCAGATGGGTATCATGACTCCTTCGCTCTGGTGTTTGCCAACGGCATTGATCAGAACGTTGACGATCAATCGGACGCTGCCTCTGTGCCCAGCGAGGTGGACGCACTCGTTATCAATGGCGTAGGCGGCGAGATATATGCATCGGCTGAGGCCGTAGCAAACGCGAGCTATGATACGGCAAATGCAACGGCCTCAGCCGGTGTCCAAGGTATCTCACAGATGCTTTATGGCGGGGCTGCCGAGGCTGGGGTGATCAATGAAGGTAGTGTGCTCGCCATTGCAGACGTGGATGCCTACGCCTCAGGCATTCTAGGTTCCGCTGGAGCCTTTGCCTACGCAACCGGTGTATTTCAGGTTGCCATGGGTGATGGCATCATTTCCTCCGTGAACCTCTATAACAGCGGCCGGATTGATGCGTTTGCGTTAGCTGAGGCGGATGCTTACGATGATCAAGCCCAAGCTCTTGTATTCGGACATCGCGCCATCGGCTCGGAATACCTAGACGTTTATGTCGAAAACACAGTAGGCGGCGTCATAATGTCTGTCGCCGTCGCTGATGCTTATGACGCTGCCGGCGCTGAGGCAGTAGGTGCGATGTTTGAGGCCGACCTTTATCTCGATGGGACCATCACTAACGATGGCATTATCGCTGGCTCAGCCCGTGCCTATGGTAACGGTGTGGCTTATGCTCATGGTGTGATCGAAAGCTCTGGATCCGGCAATACTGTTGATTTGATCAATACAGGCGAAATCATTGCCTTTGCCGTGGGCGAATATGCCATGGCTACTGCAGTAGCAATTAGTGGCCAGACAGTCGGCTTCGCCACCATCCTGCCCGAGGAGGCCACTGCTACTGTGACCAACAGCGGTGGCGCCATCTTGGCTGCAGTTGCAGACGGATATGACGAGGATGAGATCTATCACCGCGGCAATGCCATCAACACGGCAGGCTTCTTCTCGCCACTGCTCGACGGTAGCTACCTCGGGCAAGCGCCAAACTCCGTTGACATATATCTTGAGGGCGGTGCCGGAGTCGCGGGCTATAAGTATGCCTTCACAAATGACTATGCATCGCAGGTCGTGCAGGATTGGTTCGAAAGTGAAACAACTGTTGGCTATGTGTATGGCAATGTGGATATCACCGATGACGACTCGATTATTGTGCGCGACGGCGTGACGATTTTTGACGGCATCGTCAATGCCAGCGTACCTACTCCGGTCAGTTATGATGGTGATTCCTACGGAGAAGGTTCGCTGTCAATCCTGGATGGCGGCACGCTCGCCATGCTGAGAAACAACGTGGATGGTCCCTCGGGAGCCAGCGTCGAGAACTTCACTGTCGAATCTGGTGGCACGCTTGCCATCGAGCTGACCGATGAATATGGCGAAGGCGATTATTCTCAGGTGTTCACCAAGAACGCATCGATACAGGGCGATGTTGCGGCGATCTATCGGCCAGGCATGTACCAGAATGAGTATCATTACAATAACGTCATCGATATCTATGATACCGTTACTTCGACGGTGGTGTCCGGCACAGGGTTCGCACACGTCTATGACAACAGCGCACTCCTTGAGACCCAATCCGACGTGGACGATGAAGGCTCTGTCGACCTCCACGTCAGACGAGTGAAATTCAACGAAGTTCCAGGATCGACTCATAACCAGAGTGCTGCCGGAAGCGGCATCGAGAGGGTCTATGATGGCGGTGCCGGCATCGACCCGGATACTGACTTTGGACGGCTCGTAAGCCAACTGTTCACTCTCGATGAGGCGGAGTATGCCAACGCCATGGATCAACTAGGTGGCGCCGAGTATGCGCAGCACCTCCAGTCTGTGCTCTGGTCCACCCGCTCAATGCAACGCACCATTACGGAGCGCATGGAGTGTGCCGATGAGGGCACGAGCAACGACAAGTTGGCGTCTGCGGGGAAGGCGGCGGGCGCCAGAGTGATGCCGACCGCGGATACGCAGATGAATGCCACTGGCTGCTTCGATCCGGGCAGAGGTTCTCTGTGGGTACGTGGTTTCGGTCAGGTCAACACGCTTCAGGGTGGCGACAACACCCCAGAGATGAACGAAAGCCAGGCTGGTGTGACCTTCGGTGGCGATTATAGCTTTGACGAGAACTGGTTCATTGGATTGGCCGGCGGCTACTTTAACTCGACTGGCAACTTCGACGACTGGGGCGGCCGCGATGGAGCATCGATTGACTATAGCGGCTGGCAGTTCGCAGCCTATGGCGGTTTCGACAACAGCGATTACTATCTGCGCGGTATCATGACCTACGGCGGATATGAGGGTAGTGCCAATCGCTCTTTCACAATGAATGAGCACTGGGACGATACTGAACATGCCGCCTACCACGGGTCATACAGCCCGGTCTCTGGAAGCCTCTCGGGCGATCCGACCTCCAGCGTACTGTCGTTCTATGGTGAAACGGGCTATCGCATGGACGTCAGTAACTCGGCTACCGTCACACCATATGCCGGCCTCAATGTTGCATCAGCCACCTTGGATAACTTCACGGAGAGCGATGCCGGTGGTACGGGCGCTGCCTTGGCTGTTAATGGCTCGGACGCCGAATCCCTCGTCTCGGTGTTGGGCCTGAGGTTCAACGGTGAGTTTGCGATGGGCGAAAGCCTCTTCTCGCCGACGATGTCGATCGCATGGGCACATGAATTTGCTGACACCGCGGAGGTAGACATGTCCTATGCTGGAGATGGTGCGCCGGATGGCGCAGATTTCACCATCAAGGGTACCGATGTGGCGGCCGACTCGATCCTCATAGACATCGGTGCCAACTTCTCGATGAGTGAAACTTTCGATGTTGGCCTCTACTACAACGGCATGTACAACATGGATTACATGTCGAATGCTGTCACCGCGCGGTTGCAGTATAAGTTCTGACATCGGTCACCATGTCAAAATAAACAGGACTGCCGGCTTTCCAGCCGGCAGTCCTGTTGTTTTGTGAGATGACACAAATAGTGTCAGTGCAGAACTGATTGCCGTTAAATGCTTGACGCCGCCAGTCCAGCGCTCGTGAGGGTAAACTCGAATTCGAGAAGCAGTGATTGCTTGCCCCTTACCGGAGAGACCGTCCTCAAGCCCGTAGACGGAAGTCTGACCTGAATCCTTACAGGCGGGCCGTCTGATGCATGCAGCGCGGAGAGTGCCGAAGCATGCTTCATTATTGCCTGATACAGGTCTTGTCGCCATTCTAAAGGCAACTCTTCGCGGCGCCGGTGAACCACCCAGGCATGCTTCTTGGCTTGCAGGTACATTAAGTTCAAGGCCTGTTGAATGGCCTTTTGCTGAATGGGATTGTAGAGAACCCGTTCTGTATCGCTGTTGTTGAGCTCTGAAAGAAAGCGTGCTGGCAGCTCCGCCTCGCGGCAGCCGGTGATCTCAAGCTTGTGGTAGAGATCTGCGTCCTCGCAGCCCCAGCCCCTATAGACTTCGTCATAGCCACCAGCTCTCCTGAAGGAAGAACTGGAGGTAGCAAAAGAACCCCACGCTGTCGCTTGCCCGTTCGAATCTTGCGGCGTCCGGAAATACAGCCCTGGGCTGGCGCGTTGGCGCAGATAGTCTGGCAGTCCGGGTTGGGCGGCTATATCTGCATCCAGGAACATGAGCCAGTCACCAGTTGCGGCCTCAGCGCCAATGTTGCGGGCACGCGAGAGATTGAAGGGGTCCCCATCGGGCACTGATATCACCTTCACGCCTGACATGTATTCGCTGACCCAGGCACCAGATTTTTGCGGGCAGGCATAATCCACAAGGATTATCTCATCAAAACCAACCGCCAAGTTTTGAGGGAGTGTCTGCTTCAGATAATCCAGGCGGCTCTTGCAGACTGTAACGACAGAAATCTTCAGCCTAATGGGACTTCTCCTCAGTCAAAGCGATGCGCCCTGTCTGGCCTGAAAATCGAGTGTGCGGCCTCGGGATGGTTTCAAATAACTGATGGCGCAGATAGTCCTCCAGCGATTGAGGAGTAAAGATCACAGTTGCGTTGCCAGTACACAGAGTGAGTTCCCCAAGGAAGAGCTCTCCGTCCTTTGCTCTCATCATGTCCACCCGAACAAGGCTGAATGGTCGGCCAATGACTTCGGCCGCTTCAATGATCTTGTCAAAATCATTAGGTCGCTGAAATTGTCGTTCGTTGTAGTCCGGATTGTGGCGGCCTAGGCGGCGTGTACCTGACATGGGTTCCCCCATGTCATTGAAGAAGCCAAGGCTGCTTTGTTTCTGCTTGCTGTTGGAAGCATATTGAACCTCATATCCGGCAGCAAAACGTCCTTCCCGAATGAAGAGTTTCAACTCCTGGCCACCTTCGAGCAAATCTGACAAGTCCTCCTCTAGGAAAACACGTTGGGGGTTAGTTCCATACCACCATTCTCCGTTAGATACCCCAAACGCCTGTTTCATTCGCTGGCCAAGTGCTTGGTTGATAACATGCCGCTGCTTGGCCGTTGGCGGCCAGACCAATCTCAAATGTCCTGCATTACCGAACTCCAACTTCAGCCAGTAGATACCAGGCGGTATCTCGGTATCCGGTGGCAGTAATGGCCGCTCCGATACCCAATACCGGTTCGGGGCACGAACTCTTCCAGCAAACTTGGCAGGTATATAATCGTAGCAGCTAAGTTTACTAGCGGGATTGGGAGAAATGGGTATCCGGTCAAAAAACTTCATTTTGAAGAAGTGGTCAGCCGTTTTCGGGAGCGTAACAAGATCAGGCAGCCTACCGTGGGCATGTTGAAAAACTTTTAGTGCATTGCCCAATACAATGGGTAGGCGCACCGCAGGATATACGTCGATGCCTCTGCGATAGCCAACGATGACCAAGTCATCAAAATAGTCTGGGCAGCGCTTACGAAGTACATCCAAAAAATGTGATGCGCTCATACTGTCAGATTCGGAAGTCATCACAACCAGCTATGCTTAAGTCAGTTCAAGTAATCACATTGCGAAGGCGCCATCAAGGTGCTCAGGCTGCTCACAGCTCTTTCCCTTTTCGGAAACACGATTACAGCATCATGTTTCCCGTCTGTCCGCGCAGAGTTCTCGCTCGACCCATCGGTTGTCATTCTTTAGAGGGTTTAACATCAGCCAGGCTATACGTTGCAAGCTTGACGCTCGGTTGGGGCCGCTGCCCAACTTTGTTGACCACAAGGCGATTGATCATGTCCCTAGCCGCCAAACACCTGAATTAGCTGAATTCACCATGAACCAGAGTGCTCCTGCGTGAGTTTGCTTCTTCTTCCGACATCCTCGTGTTCTGTGTCCCTCTTCGCGACTCTGTTTCAAGGTGGTGTCTAGTTTTAACCGGTCGGATACCTGTCTGGATGCGCCCCAGTGTGTGAAAATCCTACCGTACTCCCTCGGAAGAGTTGGTTCTCAGAAGTCGGACAAGGTAGCAACGTTTGCCACCTAAGCCTTGATGATCGAAACAAGTCATCTGACGTCCGCTATCCGTCAGGGGGGGGATGGCGGGTGGCAGGTGCCTCTCAGAAACGTGTGCCGGTAAGTGGCTTTTCGGGGGTTTGAGGGGGTAATGGATTTGGCGGAAGAGGAGGGATTCGAACCCTCGTTACGCTTTCACGTAAACACGCGTTCCAGGCGTGCGCCTTAAACCACTCGGCCACCCTTCCTTGAATTCTGGTCGTTTATAGCCATAGAGTGCGCCAAATCAAGCGTTGTTGCGTAGACAAGGCAAGGAGATCTGAAGACCATGTTCTTTACCCGCCCGAAAGCCCGTATGATTGAACCTGGGGAGGCGTTGCCGGGGCGCGCAATCCCTCTTGAAACCTCTGAACGTCATTTTGTGAGCGGACATCCGCTCAGGGGTCCATATCCCGATGGGTTGGAAAGAGCCGTTTTTGCGCTCGGCTGTTACTGGGGTGCCGAGCGCAAGTTCTGGCAGGTGCCAGGTGTCTGGGTGACGGCGGTGGGCAATGCCGGTGGGTTTACACCCAATCCCACCTATGAAGAGGTCTGCTCCGGCCTGACTGGTCACGCCGAGGCGGTTCTGGTAGTGTTCGACCGGACCAAGGTTTCCTATTCACAGTTGCTGAAGGTGTTTTTTGAAGCCCATGATCCTACTCAGGGTATGCGGCAAGGCAACGATGTGGGAACACAGTATCGATCGGCGATCTACTGGGTGGGCATTGCCCAGCGCGATGCGGCCCAAGCTGCAAAGGCGGTCTATCAACGCGAGCTGCAGCTGAATGGCTTTGGCGCGGTGACCACCGAGATTGTTGAGGCTGGGCCATTCTATTTTGCGGAGGCATATCATCAACAGTATTTGGCCAAGAACCCGAACGGCTATTGTGGCCTTGGTGGCACAGGCGTCGCTTGTCCCGCTGGAATTGGTGTTGACGCTTGAGGCCAGATCTACTTTACCTGAACCCATTGCCGTGTCTTTGAGGATGCGATAGCAGCCTCGACCACCTTCTGGATTTCATAAGCCTCGCGAAAATCCGGTCCGGATGGGTTGCCTGTGGCAATCGCCCCCAGGAATTCCCCCATTTCGATGGTCTTGAGATCGTTGAAACCAAGCTGGTGGCCGCCTGCCACACAGAACTGACCGTAGGGCACGTGCTGAGGGCCTGCTTCGATCCTGACATAGCCACTGGTTCTGACGTCACCCCCGGCTTTGTACAGCAGCAATTCATTAAGCCGCTCCTGGGTAAAGACGAGCGACCCTTTTTCACCGGTCAGTTCAAAGCCAAGCTGCATCTTGCGGCCTGTGGCGATCCAGTTTGCCTCAATGGTGCCACCGCAGCCCCGCGAGAAATTCACCAGTATGCGAGCGACGTCATCGACCAGCACATCCTTCCTGTCCTTCGCATCCTTGGCCACTGGCCGTGACTTGATGACGGTGCGTACATCAGCGCTGACCTCCGAGATGGGTCCCAGCAGGAAGCGCGCCATTCCGATGATATGGGAGCCAAGATCGGCAATCACACCCGGGCCACCGACCGGATCGATCCGCCAGCTATAGGGGCTCTCGGGATCATGCATATAGTCTTCCGCGTGGATGCCGCGGAAGCCTGTGATGTCACCGAGCTCACCTGCTGAAACCATGTCACGAGCCAGTTTCAACAGTGGGTTTTTTATGTAGTTGAAGCCAACCTGGGTAACCAAGCCTGACCGTTCGGCTGCTTCAACCATAACCTTGGAGTCAGCCAGACTGGGAGAGAGCGGTTTTTCGCAGTGAACATGCTTTCCTGCGGCAATAGCCGCCAGCACCATCTCCCTGTGGAACGTGTTTGGAGTGGTGATCGAGACAACATCCACTGCGGGATCCCTGACCAGGGATTGCCAGCTCGAGGTCGAGCGCGCAAAGCCGTATTGGTGAGCAGCCTTCGCAGCGATTACGTCGTCTACATCGGCAATGATTTCAAGCCTTGAGGCAGGTATATCTGGGAAAGCGGCTAGCGCGGCGCGATAGGCAAAGGCATGCGCCTTACCCATGAAACCGGTGCCTATCAGTCCGATACCCAGCATCCTGCTCACGCGACAACCTCATACCCTGCTGCTGTCATCACCCGGATAAGCTCCTTGTGCCCGATCTGAGCCATCTTGAGCGGTGGAGCTTTTCGTGGATCTTGCTCTGCCTCCACAACGAACCAGCCCTCATAACCATATGACGCGAGTTTCTTCACAATTGCCTCGAAATCAAGCGAACCATCACCCGGAACTGTAAAAGCACCCTTGATGACGGCATCTAGAAAGCTTTCTCTGGTTCTGTCGAGCTTGTTGATAACATCCATGCGCACGTCCTTGGTATGTACATGACGGATGCGCTTGTGGTGCTTGTCGATACAGCGAAGAACATTGCCACCTGCAAATGCCATGTGACCAGCGTCAAAGAGCAAAGAGATCGTCGAGTTGGCCATGAGAAGATCAAGTTCGGCCTCAGTCTCGACCACGGCTGCCATATGATGATGATAGACAATGGGCATGCCTTGAGCTTCTACCCATTTTGCGAAGTCCGAGACTTTTCGGCCATAGGCCTTCATCTCGTTCTCGGACAAACGGGGTTTGGTGGCCAATGGCTTTGAGCGGTCACCCTGAATTGAGCGTCCGATCTCACCATAAACGATGCAGGGCGCGCCAACGGCCTTGAACAGATCGACCATGGGCTGAATGCGTTCTTGGTTGGACTCAAGCGAGTCGTCAACCAGTGTGCCGGAAAACCAGCCACCGCACAGCGTGACATCCGCCTTCTTCAAGACGGGCAGCATCTCTGCCGCGGCTGAGGGAAATCGTCTACCCTGTTCCATTCCTGTGAAACCTGCGGAGCGAGATTGCCGGAGGCATTCCTCAAGTGACACATCGTCTGAGAGTTCCGGCAGGTCATCGTTCCACCACGCGATGGGTGACATTCCAAGTTTTGCTTTCATGGCTTCATACTCCAATGCGCTGCTTCTTGCGGATCTCGTTGTGATGTGCACGGGCCTTTTGCACTTCAGGGCGGTCAGATATCTCAGGAACGCCAACATCCCAGTCTGCATCGCCCGGAACCCACGCGAATGCATCAGTTACAATCGAGATGACAGTGGTGCGATCAGTTGTCTTGGCCCATTTCAGTGCTGCATCAAGATCGGCGAGACTCTCGCAGTGGCGGGTGAGTGCACCCATCGAAGCGGCGTGCTTTGCAAAATCGACTGCAAAAGGCTGTTTTACGCGGCTATCCTTGATGAGGTTATTGAAGGAGGGGGTACCCTTGAAATTCTGCAGCCGGTTGATGACTGCATAACCGCCATTGTCGCAGACGATGACGATCATCTTGTGACCGGTGAGTACCGAGGAATAAATGTCAGAATTCAGCATCATGTAGGAGCCGTCACCCACCATCACGATCGTTTCGCCATCGCCCTTCTTGGCCATGGCATGCCCCCAGCCGCCGGCTACCTCGTAACCCATCGCGGAAAAGCCAAATTCAAGATCATAAGTGTTTGGATTCTTGACGCGCCATCCCTTGGCTGTTTCGCCAGGAAGCCCTCCTGCTGCCGTGACCAGCGTGTCATTGGGGGCTGCCCATGTATTCACCTGGCCCACGACTTGTGCGTAGGTTGGAACCGCCGCATTGCTGGGTTTCTGGTGGTGATCAAGAAGCTCGTTCCAGCCTTTGAAAGCGGTCTTGCCCTTCTGCGTCCAGGTAGCATCGGCCTTCCAGACGCCGAGTGCAGCTTCAATTTCCACCACAGTCTCGCGTGCATCGCCAGTAACTGCCAGAGCGCGATGTTTTACTGCATCATAGCGCGCGGCGTTGATCGAGACGAAGCGTGCTTCGTGGCTGAACACCGTCCATGAGCCGGTCGTGAAATCCTGCAAGCGGGTACCAATGGCGATGATGACGTCAGCAACGTTCGCCATTTCGTTTGCGGAGGTTGAGCCAATAACGCCGATCGGGCCCACGTGAGCGGGGTGGTCATGCGTGACTGCTCCCTTGCCAGCGATCGTCTCGGCCATTGGGATACCGTGTTTCAGGGCGAAGTCGCCGACAGTTTTTTCTGCGCCCGAATAGCGAACACCCCCGCCTGATATGATGAGTGGGCGCCTTGCTGATTTGATGAGTGCAACGGCGTCAGCAACTCGGTCACGGTCAGGGCGGGGTCGGGGAATGCTGTGAACGGTTGGTGTGAAGAACGCTTCTGGGTAGTCAAAGGCGATTTCCTGGGTGTCCTGGCAAAGACCGATGAAGGCAGGGCCACAGTCTGCGGGATCGAGCATGCACGCAACTGCCTGTGGCAGGGACGAGATGATCTGCTCTGGGTGGGTAATGCGGTCCCAATAGCGTGAGACAGACTTGAAGGCATCATTGACCGAGATGGTGGGATTTCCGAAGTGCTCTACCTGCTGCAGCACGGGATCGGGCCTGCGGTTGGCAAACACGTCACCTGCCAGGATCAGGATCGGAAGCCGGTTGGCATGAGCGCAACCCGCCGCCGTGACCATGTTGAGAGCGCCTGGGCCGATCGAGGATAGCGCCACCATGATCTGCCGCCGGCGCATGGCCTTGGCGTAGGCAACGGCTGCCAATGCCATGGATTGCTCATTCTGACCACGCCATGTGGGCAACTGGTCCTGTACGCGCTCAAGCGCCTCAGACAGGCACGTCACGTTGCCATGGCCAAAGATGCCGAAAAGGCCGGCGAAGAGAGGCTCTTTCTTCCCCTCGATGAGGGTAAACTGGTTGCACAGGTAGCGCACAAGCGCCTGTGCCATGGTCAGGCGTATGGTGGACATGGGATGGTCTCCGGGTTTGATGTCTTTGTGGAACATTTCATCTATTATTTCAAGTTTTGGAATAATATTTCCATTTTTTGTCGATAGACGGGCGGGGCAGGCGGGCCTTCTGGTCGCGGGCAATTTCCGTGACGCTGGGAATATGTGGAGCCTCTCCGCCAGGCTGGAGGCGGGCTGCCGTGGCAGTCGCCAGGCACTGGATCAGGCATATGGGTGCGGCAAGCGAGCGGGAAAAAGAGTATTCATCCTCCGGCACGGTAAACAGAACCCGGGCGTTCTTGGCGAGCGGGGAGAGCGGACTGTCAGTGATGGCGATGAGCGGCGTGCTGGCTGCTGGGGCAAGGTCGGCGATGCTTACCACCTCCTTGGCGTAGTGGCGGAAGGCTATTGCCACCAGAACGTCATTCGAACCCATGGTGCGAGCCATTTCTGGCGCAAGCCCGCCCGCCGGATCAAGCAGCATGACCCGCCGGTGCAGCATGGTGAGCAGATAGCGCAGCAGGTTGGCCAATGGTTCTGAACGAAGCTGGCCGGCGACATAGATCGTACTTGCGTTGGTCAGCAACTTTGCGGCGCATTCCAGTGCCGTCTCGCTCACGCTTTCCATGAGGCCCTGCAGTGCGGCGATGTCGCGTACCACGAGGTCTCTCAGAAAACCCTTGCTTCCCTGGCCTGCCTTGCGGGACAGTTCCTCTTCGAGGGCGCTGATGCGCTCACGAAAACCCGGTGCTGCTGTGGCAAGCCGGGTTTGGAACACGCTCTGCATGTCCTTGAAGCCGGCGTACCCCAGTCCCTGAGCAAAACGAACAAGGCTGGATGGGTGGACGCCGCATTTCTCGGCAATCGCGTTGATGGACTCGAGCGCTATGATATTGGGGTTCTGTGTAAAGAACCTGGCAATTTGCTGGGAGCCCGCCGACAGTCCGGGGTACTCCTCCGTGATCAGGTCCACGACGCCCTCATAGCTGCGTGGTGTTGCCTGCCCTGCCTTGTCCTTGCCGTCTGGCATCCTATGCTGTCTCGTGCGCTACCCGCCTGCCATAGGGCTCCGGCAAAGCCTTGACAAGAAAAATCCCTTGCCGCAATCAGGATATTGCAACATCTATTGCATAAATGCGCTGGGGTGGGTTTGTCACATGTATGAAACCTATGGCCTGCTGATCGGCGGGCAATGGCGCGCCAGAGGCGGCGCGGGCGTGATCGAGGTCACCGATCCCGCCACGGGCGAGATCATCGGCGCAGTCCCTGCAGCCTCTGCCGCCGATGTCGAGGAGGCGATTGCAGCTGCAGGTGTGGGGCTTAAGGCCTGGCGTGCGACGCCTGCCTGGGTGCGTGCCGACGTGCTTCATAACGTGGCCAGCCTCATGGCCGCCCGAAGCGAGGAGGCGGCGCGCTGTATCACACTTGAAACTGGAAAACCCCTCGCTCAGTCGCGGCGGGAATGGTCACTCTCCCTTGATCAATTCCGTTGGCATGCCGAGGAGGCGCGCCGAATTTACGGCCGGATCGTTGAAAGTCGTGCGCCAGGTGGCCGCATCGAAGTGAGTCACGAACCAGTGGGAATCACTGCAGCCTTCACGGCATGGAACTTCCCGGCATTTCTAGTTGCGCGCAAGGTTGCTCCGGCGCTTGCAGCCGGCTGTTCCATCATTGTCAGACCCTCGCGGGAAGTGCCGGGCACCGCCATGCTTCTCATCGACTGCGTGAAGCAGGCCGGCATTCCGGATGGGGTGGTCAATCTTGTCGTCGGACACGCATCCACGACCTATGATCCCATCATGGCTTCAGCCGCCGTGCGCAAGATTTCCCTCACCGGATCCACAGCGATCGGCCAGCAGATGATCCGCGATTCAGCAGCCACACTAAAGCGTGTATCGATGGAACTTGGTGGCAATGCGCCGGTACTGGTATTCGAGGATGCGCAGGTCGATCAGGTTCTTGACCTCTCCGTGCCCGTCAAGTTCGCCAATGCTGGACAGGTGTGCGTGACAGCTGACCGTTTTTATGTACATGAAACCTTGATCAAGCCCTTCATTGAAGGCTTCACCGCGCGCGCCGCGGCGCTCAAGCTTGGGCATGGTCTTGACGAGTCGAGTCAGATGGGGCCGCTTATCAACCAGCGTCGCGTAGAGGCTATGGAGAAGATCATTGCTGATGCCCGCGCCCGTGGTGGCCGTATTGAGATCGGGGGCGCAAGGCCGCCGGGCCAAAACAAGGGTTTCTTCTTTGCCCCGACCGTAATCACAAACTTGCCTGATGATTCAGTGGCGATGCGCGACGAAAACTTTGGCCCAATAGCCGCCATCACTTCTTTCAATTCAGTCGAAGACGTCTATGCACGCGCCAACAGCAGCGAACATGGTCTTGCGGCCTATGTTTTCACCCGCGATGCCAGGCGCATGCGCGAGGCAGCAGCCCGGCTCGAGGCTGGCATGGTGGGCGCCAACTCTTATGCGCTTGCCACTGCGGAGGCACCCTTCGGCGGCATCAAGGCAAGTGGTATGGGACGCGAGGGCGGTAGTGAAGGCATCCTCGACTATATGAATGTCAAGCTCACGCAGGTCGTGGTCTAGGGGAAACATGATGTCTCGCAACCCGATCCGCCGCCTGTGGACCGAAGGCAAGCCCGCAATCAACGCATGGCTGTCCGTGGGCAATGCCTTCACCGCCGAGATCATGGCCCAACAGGGCTATGACGCGGTCACCATTGATCAGCAGCACGGCTTTCTCGGATATGACGATTTGCGCCCGATGCTGCAGGCCGTGAAGGCCAGTCCAGTGGCGCCCATGGTGCGTGTACCCTGGCTTACGGCTGGCGACATCATGAAGGCGCTCGACGCCGGCGCCATGGGTATTATCTGTCCGATGATCAACAACCGCGCGGAAGCAGAACAGCTGGTTTCCTTCATGCGCTACCCGCCGAACGGACAGCGCAGCATGGGCCCCACCCGCGCTGTCTTTGCGCATGGCAGCGACTACGCGGCCTGGGCAGATGGCGAGGTCCTTTGTCTGGCCATGATTGAAACGGCTGATGGGATGAAAAACCTCGATGAAATCGTGGCCACGCCAGGGCTTGATGGGGTCTACATCGGTCCCGCCGACTTGACGCTTGGGCTCACGGGCCGTCGCCATGCCGTTGGTTTCGACCGGGAAGAGCCGGAGATGGTCGAGGCGATCCGTACCATCCTTGCAAAATCTCATGCGGGGGGTATTCGGGCCTGCCTGCATTGCGGCACTCCGGCCTATGCTGCGCGAGCAATCGGCTGGGGTTTTGATCTGGTGACCCTCTCCAATGATGTTCGCTTGCTGGCCGGAGCTGCCAAAGCGAGTGTAGATGGTGTCAGGAAACTGATCGGAGAACAGGTCGCGGCCGAGGCTGGGCCCAGAAACAGCGGATATTGATTCTCATGCCTCATATTCTGGTTGCCGGAAAGCTTCATCCAGCAGGCGTTGAATGCCTGAAAGCTGGCAAGGACGTCAGCTTCAAGCTCATCGACGAGATTTCGCTGGATTCCTATCTGCCTGATCTGCCGGGAGCTGATGCGCTCATCCTGCGCACCCAGCCACTCACGGCAGCCGCCATTGCCTCGGCGCCTCATCTGAAAATCGTCTCCCGCCACGGGGTCGGTTATGATGCGGTTGATATCCAGTCGCTCACATCCCGCCGCATTCCGTTGTGTATCGTAGGCGATGTCAATTCCCGATCCGTTGCCGAGCATACGCTCACGTTGCTGCTGGCGGTTGCTCGGCGTGCGGTGCCACATGACCGGGCCGTACGCCAGGGTGAATGGACTGTGCGAAACCGTTTCGAGACGGTTGAGCTTGATGGTCGGGCTCTTCTGATCCTTGGGTTCGGCCGCATTGGCCGCCGTGTGGCTGAACTTGCCAAGGCTTTCGGCATGCATGTCTCCGCCCATGATCCGTTTGTTGCCGCAGATGCAATGATCCTGCAGGGTGTCACGCCTGTAACGGATTTGCGCTCTGCCTTGGGTGCTGCAGATTATGTGACGCTGCATATGCCTGGTTCATCAGCCGGTGCGCTGATTGGCAAGCCTGAACTCGCAGCGATGAAACCTGGCGCAATTCTCGTCAATGCAGCGCGCGGTGGGCTGGTGGATGAAGGGGCGCTAGATGAGGCGCTCCGCAGTGGCAGGCTTCGTGGTGCGGGTCTTGATGTTCTGCTCTCGGAACCGCCACCATCGGATCACCCGCTTCTCAGTAACGACCGGGTTCTGCTGAGCCCGCACTCGGCAGGCCTGACTGCGGAATGCGCTGCGAGGATGGCGATTGCCTCTGTGCAGAACGTTCTCGATCACTTTGCCGGAAAACTTGATCCGGCCTTAGTCGTCAATGCCAAAGATATCGATTACAGGGGCTAATGCCCATATAGTCTGGTCATCGTCTTCGTCGTAGTGTTCCTGCGAGGCCCGAGCCGTTCAGCATGATTTGTGCGAGTGTCCTTTCGGTGCCTGGAATCTTGGAAGGGAAAGGGTTCCTGACATGGCAACGCGACGCGATTTTATCACCCGTCTTCCGGCAGCAACCTGCGCAGTGTCGATGGCGGGTGGTTTCGTTTCAGCCACCAAGGTTAATGGTGGCGTGGAAGAGCAGTGGATACAGCAGTCTCTGGTCGAAGAGACGGTTGTCGCCCGCAATGGCGCCATCACCACGCAGGTTGCACTTGATGCAGATGCAAAATGGGGCATCACAGCGCCAAAGGTGTCGGAGGTTGCTCCCGGTGTCTACCTGATGAGCGGATGGGCACTGGGTCACAGCATGGCCATCGATGCGCCCAAGGGATGGATCATCGTCGACACGAGCGATTCGATCCGAGCTGCCCAAGAGATGCGGTCTGCGCTGGAGAAGACAGTGGGCAGGGCAATCCAGGTTGCCGCGATCCTGTACACGCATTGGCACTATACTGACGGTACAACGGTATGGCTCGACGAGGGCGCTGAAATTTGGGGGCATGAATTACTGGATGCCAATCGTAAGGCATCCTCTGGCGTGAGCATCAAGAGTGGTTTCTATCGAGCGAGAGCGGTGGCGCAATTTGGCGTCCTTCACCCTTTGCAGGGCCCTGACGCATTTCCGAACCGGCTTGGGTTTACCATCGAAAAGCTGATGGCCGAGTCAGGTTATGTTGCGCCATCCCGGTTCTTCAGGAATGGGTTGGTGGACCGTCTTGAGATCGCCGGTGAGGAAGTCAATGTCATGCCGAACCGCACCGACACATCCGACAGCGTCGGCTTCTTTTTTCCGAAGCGCAAGACGCTAATTTCGAACTTCATGGTTCCCGGTGGATTTTTCAACATTTACAGCCTCCGCGGTGGCCCGTTTCGCAATCCTGTGCAATTTCTGGAAGATGCACGGTTCTTGGAAACTCATGATGCACAGGTACTTCTTGACCTGCATTCTGCACCCATCATTGGCGAGGAGGCCGTGCGAAAAAGCATTCAAAGGGCTGCCGACCAAGTACAGATCATTCACGATCAGACCTTGCGCTGGATTGCGCGCGGATTTGATGGCCGTGAAGCAGCCGAGCGTATCTACATTCCTGCGGCCATCCGCGACGGATGGGAGAACTACGGACAGGTCGAAAGTCATGTCCGTCAAGTCTATAACGGAACGGTGGGATGGTTTGGGCATGATGTCTATGACATCAATCCTCTTTCCGTGAAGGACGAAGCATCTCGTTTGGTTGCGCTAGCAGGGGGCGTTGATCGAGTCCGGCAAGAGGCCGCATCGGCTGTTCGCATGGGTGGCCTTGCCAATTGGCGCTGGGTGTTGCGCCTCACCACTCTTCTTCTGCAGGCGGAGGCCGGAGATGCTGAGGTCCGCAGGCTGCGGGCCAGCGCGGCACGAGCCCTGGCCCAGCGGACCACATCTGCCAATGCTCGTGGCTGGTACATGACGGAGGCGATGGAACTTGACGGCAGCTTGATGTTGAAGGATCAGCCGGTGAGCATGGACCTGGTGCGGGCCGCGCTCGGCACGCCGAGTCTTGAAGATCTGATCGTCGAACCGGTATCCGTCAATCTTGATTTTCTTCGTTTTCTGGTCGATCCGCGCCTGGCAGAAGGCAAGGACATGACCCTACATCTTGACGTCGACGGCGAAGACATGCTGCAGGTTCTCACGCTGCGCAATGGGGTGCTGCTGTTGAGTGTCATGGATGCTCGTAACCTAGAAGATACCTCACCTATAAGAGTCAGTCGCACTGAACTGGCGGAATTCGTTCTGGGCGAACTTCCAGCGGGCAAGGGTGGCGATGCGGTGGATCGTTTTCAGGCCTGTCTTGACCGCAGTGAACTGGCGTGGGGCCGTCACGTCGTTTCAAGCATTCAGCGACATCTCAAGGATGGCGAGTGGCTCAGTGGTTATGGAGCACAATGAGCGGAGATCCATTCAAGCAGGATCCATTGCAAGAATAGTCTTGGCAGCCTGCTCATCCGTGATGAGGACCTTGCACATGCCGCCTTTGAGGACGCCGTGCAGCACCTGAGCCTTTGTCCGACCGCCTGAGGCGATGACAACGCAGGGAATGGACTTGAGATAGTGAGGCGGCAGGGCCATGGCGCGGGCGTTCAGGGGATGATCGACGAGCTGGCCCTCGACATTGATCCAGTGGGCACAGATATCTCCGACCGCGCCTGCCCGCAAAAGATCATCCACTTCACTTCGTGTGATGAGGCCCACGCGCGACATGGTGCAGCCAGGCGTCAGAGCTCCAACCGAGAGAAAGGCCAGATCCACCTTCGCGCCGCGCTCGAAAATTTCGCGTAGCATTGGCTGGGCGATGAGGAGATTGCGGGTTGACTCTGTATCGGTGAGTGCGGGTGCGGCGACGTAATAGCATTGCCCTCCGAGGAGATCAGCAAGGTGGGATGCAGTCTCGTGTGGGTTCATGGCGGAGCCTCGCGTCAGCCCGCCCAGCAGCGAGACGACCGAGAGACGGTCAAGTCGTCGGCGTGGTACCGATTGAATGGAGAGACGAAGCGTACGCCCCCAGCCTACGCCCACCGACATTCCATTCTTGAGGCGCTGGCTCAGGACGGCCGCTGCCGCAGTGGCAATCACTTGCGGGATCATGTCCTGATCGGGTGGCGTGGGTACGACTACCGCCTCCTGGAGACCAAAGCGTTGGGACAGCCTGTCCTCCAGCTCTACGCAGGACGCGAGACGGCCCGTTATATTGATTTGTACAAGACCCTGGTCACGCGCCTGGGCCAGAACCCTGTTGACCCGCGTACGATTGATGCCGAGCTTCTTGCCAATCTGTGCCTGTGTGAGACCGGCAACAAAATAGAGCCAGGCTGCACGTGTGGCTATCTGCTCCTCGGGGTCGATGTAGTGCCGACTCCCGAGAGAGGTTACCGAACTGGCAAGGATGTCTGCATCGTCCACTTGCTCGTCCTCATGGCTGGTGGAACGCCGCCCACGGAACATCCAGGGGCGAATCCTGGGTCAGAGCGTTAAGCAGGGCCGTGGTAAGCGGCAGGGCGGCGGCATGGAGTTGTCCTTTCGTCATCATGGAGCGGAGGGTCGCTGCAACACTGACGCCAAGTTCGGCACCCTCAATGGTATCGCCCTTCATGGGGCCCTCGCGCACGGCCCTGTAAGTGAGACCACGGCCCAGATTGTGACCGAGCCGCGAATTTCGTCCTGCCTGGCAGGTTACGTAGAGATCACCAGCGCCTGGCATGCCCCACACGCTTGAGTCAGCGCCGCCATGTGCCCGGACAAGCACCATCATTTCACGAACGGCCTGATCGAACAGTATGGCGGTTGCATTGTGGTTGCAGGCGCGATTCGGAGTCTCGGCCAAGTTTTCAAGACGACCGACTGCCCATCCGACCCCGATGGCAAAGAAATTCTTGAATGCCGCACAGATTTCGACACCGACCACGTCCGGGCAAGGCCGGGGATGGTAATAGTCGGTCGCCAGCATACTACACAATGACTGGGCCAGCGTTTCGTCACGCGCAGTTATCACAGTGCCTGTCTGACGGCGAACTGCGAGCTCGCCCGCGATGCAGGGTCCGCCAATTGCAGCAATCGGCAGGGACAAACCCCTGCGGCGTCTCACTTCACTCGCAACATAGTCCGGCAGTGTAGTGAGCCGGTCAGGCTCGGGGTGCATGCCCTTGGTGATCATCACGATGGGAATGGATTTGTCGAGCGTCTCGCATAGCCTATCGATTGCCCATGCCACACCTGCCGAACTGACGCCGAGGATGATCAGGTCACTGTCGCCACCAAGAGCATCTGCGAAGTCTTGGTGATGATAAGCGCTGATTCCTTTTGGCAGTGTCACATTCAGCTTTGGATGGTGACCTGATGACTTGATACTGTCAATGATTTCACGGTCAAGATGGGTGCCGACGAGATGTATCTGATGACCACGATCATGTGCCGGGAGGCACATTGCCGAGCCCATCACGCCAGCGCCAAGAATGGCAATTCTGCTCACACCAGCGCCTTTCCGCTGCTGGCATCAAACAGATGCACCCGGTCAAGTTGCGGGCTGACCTCAATTGCTGTGCCACGCGCTGGCGCAACGCGTTGCTGTGTGACAACACAGATTTCCTTGCCGCCGAATTCGGCGTAGATGTGCATCTCCGGCCCAGTTGGCTCTACGACATTCACCTTTGCGGGGTTGCCAGAGCCCAGCTTGAGATGCTCCGGACGAATGCCATAGACCACTTTCTGTCCTGGCTGAGCACCGTGGCTGGCTGGAAGCGGCAGCAGCGTTCCATCAGATAGCCGTACGCCGCTGCTCGTCACTTCGCCTTCAAGCAAATTCATCGAGGGCGACCCGATGAATTCGGCGACAAAGAGATTTGCCGGCTTATCATACACCTCAAGTGGCGATCCTTCCTGCTCGATGTAGCCATCGCGCAGGATGACGATCTTGTCTGCCATTGTCATGGCCTCAATCTGGTCATGGGTCACATAGACAGTTGTGGTCTTAAGGCGCTCATGAAGCTCCTTGATTTCGGTGCGCATCTGCACACGCAATTTTGCATCGAGATTAGAGAGGGGCTCATCGAACAGGAACACTGCGGGATTGCGCACGATGGCACGCCCCATCGCAACGCGCTGACGCTGACCACCGGAGAGCTCCCGCGGGTAGCGGTCAAGATACGGCTCAAGATTGAGAATCTTTGCGGCCCAACCCACCTTCTCGTCAATTTCAGCTTGTGGCCGCTTGGCAAGCTGCAGGGCAAAGCTCATGTTGTCTCGGACTTTCATATGCGCATAGAGCGCATAGTTCTGGAACACCATGGCGATGTTGCGGTCTTTGGGGTGCACCGTATTGACGCGCTTTCCGGCGATTTCAATGTCGCCTGCCGTCACCGTCTCGAGCCCTGCAATCATACGCAGCAAGGTTGACTTGCCGCAGCCCGACGGGCCGAGCAGGACTACAAAGGCCCCATCATCGATCGTCAGGTCAATGCCGTGCACGACTTCGAGATTTCCGTAGGTCTTCCTGACGTTCTTGATGGTTACCGATGCCATGGCTTTGGTTGTCCTATTGTTCGTCGCGGTCAAGGAAATCGTCGAGGAGACCTGCATCATCCGCCAGGTCGAGGAATGACCAGCGGTTGCGAACGTCTCGGCCATGCTTCATGGCCTTGCGCCAGATCTTGCGGTCAATTCCCAGGTCGGTGGCGGTGGTGGCTCCACCGGCTGCAGAAAGTATGTCCTTCATGCGGCCAGGATCCATCAGCATTGGCCTGAGCTCATCCCGCAACGAGGGCCAGACCTGAGACAGCTTCCGGTTGAACGCCTCGGCGCCCGCACGGTCGTAGGCCTTCTTGCGGGCCTCCGCATAGCAGATTCCACCCAACTCCTGACCGTACCGGGCAAGAAAGTCCTTTTCATTGATGTCGGTGGCGCGGATCAGGGGTGGAGCATCCATCGCCAGCAATTCGTGCTGCAACCGGGCGATTGCCAGTGAGGCGACGCCCACCTGCTGGCCGTGTGTGGTTCCGGGGTGATCCGAGCCGGCAAACATGTCGACCCAGTGCGACACCTGATGTTCGCCCATTGAGCCATGATGCGAGGTGCCGGTGAAACAGACACCAAGGCCGCACAGTGTCAGGACACGCTGCAGATGACCGTGGGCAGTAACGTCACGATTGCGGAGACCCGTGGCGGCTTCCAGCATCCGCGGTTCATCATCGGCGATCAGCGCATAGGGTGTTGCAGAATAGACTGAACCCAGCAGCCGGTGAGCCGCCCACCAGTCAACCTGAGCCGTCGGACGGCACAGCGAGTCGCCCAGCCCGGCTGCCGAAAGCCAGTGAGGTGCGGCCGCCGAGATCTTGAGGTCAAGAAAGATGCCACGTGGTGCGTGAGCGGGAAGCGAGGTCTTGTAGCCATTGGAAAGCGTCACCGAGGCAGTGGTTGCTGCATAGCCATTCATGGATGCCGCGGTGCCAAACACGGCATAGGGCCGTCCATCGAGGAAACTCGCATATTTGCAGGTGTCTGACAGAGAGCCTGACCCAACGGCCACCAGCGCATCCGCATGCCGCGTCCTTTCACGCAGGCTGGCCACGGCCGGCTCATTGCAGTGGGTATCGCCAGGCAGCACCAGTTCATCAATAGCGGCAAGCCTCGAGAGGTGTTTCGCAACACGGCGGCCCATGGCTTCATGGGTGTTGGTGTCAGATACAACCGCAAGGCGCTGACCGAGCTTCAGAGGAGCAAGAACATCTGCCTCACCACCATCGAGGTCTTCCTCGATACGGATGGCCTCGAATGGAACGCTGGCGGCTTCGCCTGTGGCCGGGTCCTTCCAGCGGCCTGACACGACATCTGCGATGAGACTATTCCAGTCAGTCATCGGATTTGGCCGCTGGCAAAGGATACGAGCTTCTGGTTCCATGCAGACAGTTGAGGCCAGAGTTCGGAATATATGGAGAGCAGTTCACGATACCGGCGGGCATTTTTTGCCCGTGGGCGGAAGTTCTTGGAGGGCTTGCCGGACATAGCAGCTGAGGCGGCGGGAATATCCTGATACCAGCCCGCACCGCGCGCAGCTGCCATGGCGGCGCCCAGTGCGGAGGCCTCTGCCGTTTCGAGCCGCCGGACGTCGCGGCCTGAGGCATCGGCAAGAATCTGACACCAGAGATCGGAGCGTGATCCGCCACCCACTGCGGCGAAATGTGTGATCGGTGAAGTCGCTGCGGCCACCTTGTTGGTCATCATGGCCTGTTCGAGAGCAACGCCCTCGAGCAGGGCACGATAAATGTCACCACGACTGTGATTGCCCGAAAGCCCAGC
>NZ_JBIIDX010000018.1:0-30451 GCF_044238155.1 Aestuariivirga sp.
GCAGCCGCCATGGGCGCCTGGTCGCCGGGCAGATCACGGCACTGGTGGCCCAGCAGGGTGTTCCGCGCTCGCGCATCCATACCGCGGCCTACAACGGCAAGTCGGACACGGTCACGATGGCGTTCATTATGCGTGTGGCCAGTACCAAGGAGTGTGGAGACTGGTCAGAAAATCTTGCAAATACCTATATGAATACCCCGTATCCCAATCTCGGCTGCGCCATGCAGAACAACCTTGCTGCAATGGTCTCCAATCCGGATGACCTTCTGGTGCCGCGTGGCTCGCCACCAGTGCAGAGTGCTGCGCGTGGCACCGCCATGGATAATTACAAGTCGAATAAATGGACCGAACCTGTCGTGACATTCGGAGATACACTCAATGACAACTGACAGGGCAGCAGATTTTCTAATCGGAGCCGTTCACGACCGAACAATCCAACAGGCAAGATGGGCATGGAAGTTCAAAGGGACGCCACTGTGAGCGCCGACTCAGGGTCTGGCTTGGTCGCGCTGGTGCCGCGCATCAATATACAGGCCTTTTGTGAAAACTCCCAGACTGCCGAGGCTATGCGGCGGGCAGGTGAAGACCGTCGCATGGCGCAGGCCCATTGCCAGGTGCAGATGGGTGGAATCCCCGCTGCCATCCGGCTGTTCGAGATGCAGTCTTCACCCAATCTTCTGATTGTCGAGGCGGCGGCCGACCAGGGCACATTGCTGACCAACCTCAATGCTCTGGCAAGTGTCTGCCAGGCGGAAACGAAGGTCGTGGTGATTGGCCAGTTCAATGACGTCTTGTTGTATCGCGAGTTGATACGCCAGGGGGTCAGTGAATATCTGGTGGCGCCGGTCAGCCAGATCCAGCTCATCGAAACCATTTCAAGCCTCTATCAGAACACCAGGGCGGCCCCGGTCGGACGCGTCGTTGCATTCATGGCCGCACGCGGCGGGACGGGTTCGAGCACCATCGCTCACAACTGCGCATGGGAGGCCTCGCGCTCGGCCGATCTTGAAACGGTGATTGTCGATCTCGATCTTGCCTACGGCACGGCCGGTCTGAATTTCAACCTCGACACGAGCCTCGGACTGCTGGAAGCCATCGACCAGCCCTCACGGATCGACTCCGTGCTGATGGATCGGCTGCTCGTGAAGATTGGCGGCAAGTTGAACCTGCTCAGTGGTCCGGGTGGCATAGAGCGTGATATCGACATTGATCCCGAGGCTATTGAAGCCGTGTTCGTGTCGCTGCGAGCGTCCTTTCCATTCATTGTTGCCGACCTCCCGATGCTCTGGTCGCGATGGGTGAAGTTCACGCTGATCCATGCCGATCAGGTGATCATCACGGCGGAGCCAGACCTCGCGAGCCTTCGCAATGCCAAGTACATCATCGACATGCTCAAGCTGGCGCGCCCGAATGATGCAGCACCCACGCTTCTGCTCAACCGCGTCGGCGTCTCCAAGCGGCCTGAGATTTCCGCCACTGATTTCAAGAAGGCACTTGGCGTTGATGTGGTTGCCACGATCCCGAATGACCCGCAGAATTTTGGCGAAGCGCTGAACAACGGCAAGATGCTGCTCGAACTTGCTCCCAAGGCAAAGGCGGCTGAAGCGATCCGGGGCTTTGCACGGGGTCTTGTGGGTGTGACGAAGATTGCAAAGCCTGAATCACCCTTGAGTTCGCTTGTCGGAATGATACCCGCCCTCAGGAAGAAATGATGTTTGGAAAACGCCCGACCGAGAGTTCCTCCAAGGAAGTGATCAAGGCTCCGGCCAATCAGGAGGCCGTCGTGGCTCCGACTGCGCCAGGCAGGGGCACAGATGTCACGGCGGGATCTGGCGGTCAGCAACAGCGCACACCTGCGACACAGCCGATGCCCGCAGGCGCTCGTTCGCCCGCCAGGGCCGCCGCATCATACGCGCCCTATGAGTCTGCGAGTTCCTCGCGGCATTCGCAGAGCTATTATGACATGAAGGGCAAGATCTTCAACGCCCTGATCGACGCCATCGACCTTACACAGCTGGCACAGATCGACCGGGATGCCGCACGTGACGAGATCAGGGATATCGTCAACGAGATCATCGCGCTCAAGGATGTTCCGATGTCGGTGTCCGAGCAGGAGGAACTGCTCGAGGATATCTGCAATGACGTTCTCGGTTTTGGCCCGCTTGAGCCGCTGCTGGCCCGGGATGACATCTCTGACATCATGGTCAACGGCGCCAGCACGATCTTTATCGAGGTTGCAGGCCGGGTGCAGAAGACCGGGGTGCGGTTTCGTGACAATACCCAGCTTCTCAACATCTGCCAGCGTATCGTCAGCCAGATTGGCCGGCGCGTTGACGAAGCCAGCCCGATCTGCGATGCGCGTCTGCTCGATGGCTCCCGCGTCAATGTCATCGTGCCGCCGTTGTCCATCGATGGCCCCACGCTGACGATCCGCAAGTTCAAGAAAGACCGTCTGACACTTCCGGATCTGGTGAGATTTGGCTCAATCACCCAGGAGGGGGCAACCCTTCTGGAGATCATCGGGCGGGTGCGGTGCAATGTCCTGATCTCGGGCGGAACCGGCTCGGGAAAGACGACGCTTCTCAACTGCCTGACCGCCTATATCGACGACGATGAGCGCGTGATCACCTGCGAGGATGCGGCCGAATTGCAGCTTCAGCAGCCCCATGTGGTGAGGCTCGAAACCCGACCGCCCAATCTCGAGGGCGAAGGTGAGATCACCATGCGGGATCTCGTCAAGAACTGCCTGCGCATGCGGCCAGAGCGCATCATCGTCGGCGAAGTGCGTGGTCCTGAGGCGTTCGACCTCCTGCAGGCGATGAATACCGGTCATGACGGGTCGATGGGCACGCTGCATGCCAACAGCCCGCGCGAGGCACTCTCGCGCCTCGAATCGATGATCACCATGGGCGGGTTCGCCCTGCCGTCGCGGACGGTGAAGGAGATGATCTCGGACTCGATTGATCTCATCATTCAATCTGCCCGTCTGCGTGATGGTTCCCGGCGGATCACCCACATCACCGAAATCGTCGGCATGGAGGGCGATGTCATCATCACCCAGGATCTTTATGTCTACGAAATTCTGGGTGAGGATGCCAACGGGAAGATTCTCGGACGGCATCGCTCAACCGGAATCGCGCGCCCCAATTTCTGGGATCGCGCCCGCTACTTCAATGAAGACCGTCGCCTTGCCGAGACGCTCGAACTGGCAGAGTCACGCAATGAGTCGATGCAGTAGCGCGCAATAGTGATCAGAGAGGTGCAAAGGACATGATGCAGATCGCCGTCATTGCCCTGATCGCGCTTGCGGTCGGTTCGATCACCTTCGCGCTGCTGTTCCCGCTTCTGGCCCCTTCGGTGCCTGAGGCGCGCGTCCGGGCAATCGGTACGGGTCGGCGGGCGGCCTCGACCCCCCGAAAATCGGCCGTGGAGCGGTTTGTGGGCACTCCGCGGGACAGTCGCCGCAGACAGCTTCAGGAAAGTCTCAAGCAGATCGAAGACGGCGAAAGGCGCCGCAAGAGGAAACTCACTCTTCGGACATTGATCGCCAGGGCCGGGCTGTCCGTTTCGGTCTTTCAGTATTGGGCCATCTCTGCACTTGTCGGTTTCGCTTTCGCGATCGTCACGTTGGTTCTTGGTTTGCCCTGGTACATCTCGCTGCTGGCCGGTGTCGTCGGCCTCTTGGGCCTTCCACGGTGGTTTCTTAACTTCATGATACGTCGTCGCGAACAGGAGTTTCTGGAGGGGCTGGCTGACGCGATCGACATCATGGTGCGTGGTGTGAAGGCAGGTCTTCCCCTCTCCGATGCCATCCGCGTGATTGCCACGGAAATCGGACCGCCCATCGGGCCGGAGTTCCTCGAGGTGGTTGAGGGTCAGCGGCTCGGCATTCCGCTGGAACAGGGACTGGAGCGCATGTTCGATCGGATGCCGCTGCCTGAAGTCAGCTTTCTCAGCATCGTAATCAGCATTCAGTCGAAGACGGGCGGCAACCTGTCGGAAGCCCTTGGCAACCTGTCCAAGGTTCTGCGTGACCGGAAGAAGATGAAGAGCAAGATCCGGGCCATGTCGCAGGAGGCAAAGACATCGGCTGCGATCATCGGATCCCTGCCATTTGTGATCATTGGCGCCCTTCTTTTTCTCAGTCCCAACTATCTTGAGCCCTTCTTTCAGACTACGGTAGGAAACATGGTGCTGCTGGGCTGCGTTCTGTGGATGGGACTGGGCATCATCATCATGCGCAAGATGATCAATCTGAACATCTGATGATGAGCAGCGAGCATGATTGATTTTGTCCTCAGTTTCTTTGATCTTCCGACAGTCGTGACTTTCCTGTTCGCGCTGTCGGCATTTGCGGCGGTTCTCAGTTTTGTTTCACCGATGCTGGAGAGCGATGCGCTGAAATCCCGCATGAAGGAGGTGAGCCTGGAGCGGAACAAGCTGCGTGACCGCCAGCGTGCACAACTCGGATCAAACCAGTCGCGATTGCGTGAAGTACAAGGCACAGGCGTCACGAACCGTGTCGTCGAGACGTTGAATCTCCGGCGCGTGTTCGAGCCGGAGGCGTCACGTGAAATGCTGAGGCAGGCTGGCCTGCGGAGTGAGAGGCACCTTGTCTTGTATCTTGCGGCGCGTTTTGCCTCGCCGATCTTGCTGGGCCTCGTTGCCTTCATTTATTCGTCGACCATTTTCGTCGATATCTTGACTCCGCCGATGAGGATCGTTGTTGCAGTCGTGGCGGTGCTGATAGGCAATTATCTACCGGTTGTGCTGGTCAAGAACATGATCATCCGCCGCCAGGACTCGATCCGCCGTGCCTGGCCCGATGCGCTGGATCTGATGCTGATCTGCGTTGAGTCTGGCATGGCAATCGAACCGGCCATGCAGCGCGTAGCCCGCGAGATTGGCCCGATCTCGGTTCCTCTTGCAGAGGAAATGACGCTCACCGTGGCGGAGCTCGCCTATCTGCAGGAACGCCGCAAGGCGTTTGAAAATCTTGCCAAACGCACCGGCCTTCCGACCGTCAAGGCGGTCACCACGAGTTTCATCCAGGCCGAGCGCTACGGAACGCCGCTGGGTACCGCACTTCGCGTGCTGGCACAGGAGAATCGCGATGCGCGCATGTCAGAGGCCGAGCGCAAGGCTGCTGCTCTCCCACCCAAGCTGACAGTTCCGATGATGCTGTTCTTCCTTCCCGTGATCTTCGTGGTCATCCTCGGGCCGTCTGTCTTCCAGGTCATGAAGATGATGGGCGATTGAGCGGGCCCTTGCCGCTCAACCCTGATTGTTCTGGCTGATTTGCTGCCAGGTGTTGGGCTGCGAAAGCATCTTCTGAAGATAGGCCATGTTTTCCTCGACCTGTTCAGGTGGCAGGTCTTCCTTGGCAAGGGCCGTTGCTTCATCAAACCGGCCCTGCAGCCCCACCACCAGCGCCAGGTTCTGGCGGATTTTTGGCTCGCTCTTTGAACGCGGCATGGCGTCGGCCTTTCGCAACTCAGCCTCCGCTTGCTTGAGGTTGCCCTCAAGCGCGTAGGACATCCCGAGATTGTTGATGACTGTCATGTTCTGGGGGTCGCTCGCGAGAGCCTTCGCATACTGCTCTCGCGCCTTCTGATAGAGTCCCTGCTGGTCATAGGCAGAGCCCAGGGCAGAGGCGATGCGCCAGTCGGCATCGCCCTTGTCTTCCACGGCCTGGAGAACCGGTACGGCTTCTGACGCCCGCCCCGCAGCCACGAGTTTCCGGCCATAGAGCCCCGCCAGCCGCACATCCGATGGATGCAGTTCCAGAAGGCGGCGGTAGACGTCGAGTTGTTCCTGTGTCTGCCCTACGGCCTCCAGACCATTGGCATAGGCGAGGCCCTTGTTGAGGTCACTTGGGCTCTTGCGCCATGCCTCGCCTTGTTCGGCCAGAGCCTGCAGCGATACGGGCGTGGTCGAAGCCGTGGTCAGGTCGTTGCCAAGGTTGAGTTGCCCTGGCGTCTTGTTGCAGCCGGTCAGCAGCGTGGCGGATACCAGCGCAAGGAGAATGGCGGTTTGGCGTCTGACCCGCGACATGTGCAAACTCCACTACGATTTGAGGGTGCAGTTTGCCCGGCACTGGTCAATAATTGATTAACCATAATCGCGTTTCGCGATAAGCGGGTGAGGAAAGACCGGAGAACGACATGGCAGATCCCGAAACTGTGCTTCTGGCCGCTGGCCGTGGCGGAATTCCAATCTCTGTTGTGAAAGCGCGGGATTGGGAGGCATTCCGCCGCCAGCTGGCGCCCGACATGCGCCGCTGGTGCGAGTCCAACGGCTTCAAGTCTCAGCCAGGGCGCCTGCTTGCTTTGCCCGGGGCTCAGGGTCTGCTCAGGCAAGTGGTGGTCGGTGACGCCGAGGAGCCTGATGCCTTTGCCCTTGCCCGGCTCTGCCGCAGCCTGCCGGAAGGGATTTATGCCCTCTCCGGAGGATTGTCGAAGCCAGAGCTTTTCGCACTGGGCTGGTGTCTTGATGCCTACCGCTATGACCGTTATCGCAAGGCATCTTCCGTAGGTCCGCGGCTGGTTTGCCCCGGTGGAGTCGACAGGGCTGAGGTCCTGCGCGCGGCGGCTGCGAGCGGCCTGGTGAGGGATCTCGTCAACACGCCAGCCTCCGACATGGGCCCCGACGAACTCGAGACGGCTGCGCTGGCGCTCGCCAAGGCCCACAAGGCCAAGATTGCGGTCATATCCGGAAAGGCCCTGGAGCGGGGTTTTCCGATGATTCACGCCGTTGGCAAGGCCAGTCCGCGGCTGCCGCGCCTCATCGACATAAGCTGGGGCCCGTCGCGTGCGCCGCGGCTGACGCTGGTGGGGAAAGGCGTCTGTTTCGACACGGGCGGGCTTGATATCAAGCCTGCGTCGGGCATGGCCCTGATGAAGAAAGACATGGGCGGCGCTGCCCATGTGCTGGGCCTTGCGCAGATGATCATGTCAGCCGGACTGAAACTGCGGCTGCGCGTGCTCATTCCGGCCGTTGAAAATGCCATTGCCGGAAACGCCTTCCGCCCGGGCGATGTCTTGACCAGTCGCAAGGGTTTGACGGTCGAGATCGGCAACACCGATGCCGAGGGCCGCCTGATTCTGGCAGATGCGCTTGCACTGGCTGATGAGGATGCCCCGGATCTCCTGATCGACATGGCAACACTCACAGGGGCGGCGCGTGTGGCGCTGGGGCCAGACCTGCCGGCATTCTTCACAGATGATGACTGGCTTGCGGATGAGATGCTGAGGCAGGGGCTTGCTGTGAACGACCCCGTCTGGCGCCTGCCACTCTGGCGGCCGTATGGGCGTTTGTTCGAGTCCTCCGTTGCGGACCTCAACAACGCAGGCGAGTCAGGCTTCGCCGGAGCCATCACTGCGGCGCTGTTCTTGCGCCGCTTCGTGCAAAAGGCAAAGGCCTATGCCCATTTCGATGTTTTTGCCTGGACGCCCGCAGCCTTGCCGGGGCGGCCGAGGGGCGGCGAAGCCCAGGCCATGCGGACGCTGTTCGAGGTGATTCGCAGTCGCCTTGCTGGCTGAACCAGCAAGCGCTGGCGCCGAGACCATCCCTTGCCGCGCCGCCTTCGAAGCACCAGCCCGACGAAGGTGACGTCATCATGCGCCGGTCAAGGGCTGGTCCGGGTGGAGAGCAAGGCCATGGTTCATTGACGCGGCAAGCAGTCCGAGCGCAATTGTCCACTTTCAAAACTCGAATACTTGAAGTCGCATCGTGCGAGTCGCTTGCCAGAGGCAGGGTTTGCAGCCAGACTGTAACGCACCCGAAACATCCCTGATGGCTTGCCAAGCGATCATGTCTGCATCCCTGACCACCGCACAGGCCCTGACGCTCTGGCACGATGTTGCCCTGGCCATGGTGAGGGATGATGAGCCCGATCTGTCGGTCAGGCAGATGAGCATTCTGCTTACCATCTATCTCGAGGCCCCGCCGCACACGGTGCGCGGGCTTGCGCATAAGCTAGGCGTCTCGAAGCCGGTCGTGACCCGCGCACTTGATGCCATGGGCAAGCTTGATCTGGTGAGCCGAAGGCGTGATGAGCACGACCGGAGAAATGTCCTGGTTCAGCGCACGGTGAGGGGGGCTCTATATCTGGAGCGGCTCGCTGATACCATTGGCAAACTCTCGCAAGAACTGTAGTGCCCGCCCCATGACAGCGCTTGATCCGCGACTCCACGCCATCCGCCCCGACCTGGCCGATGCTGCTCTGGCCGGCAGTATCACGGCTCCGCGCTTCGCCGAGCCGCGCTTGGCGCAACTGGTCTCTTCTGTGGTGCCAGTGTGCAAGGCGCCCCGTTTTGATGCGATGCAGTTGACGCAGGCGTTGCTTGGTGAAACGGTGAAGGTGTTCGATGAGCAGGAAGGTTGGGCGTGGGTCCAACTCCTGCGTGATGGCTATGTCGGCTACGTCAATGCCAATGCATTGTCATCGCGACTGACTGAAGTCACCCATCATGTTGATGTTCCATCGACCTTCATCTATCCGGAGCCAAGCCTCAAGACGCAACCGGCAGTTCCGGTGACACTCAATGCCGGGGTCACGGTGTCCGGGCAACGCGGCGCCTTCTCACAGTTGTCGGACGGACGCTATATCTTCAGCGCCCATCTGAGGCCAACCGGCACGGCTCAAGAGGATTTCGTCACGGTGGCGGGTCTGTTCCGCCACGTGCCGTACTACTGGGGAGGAAAGTCCGTCTACGGACTCGACTGTTCAGGTCTGGTGCAGCTGTCTCTCGAGGCGTCAGGCAGGAAGGCCCCTCGTGACAGCGACATGCAGGAAGCTGCCCTTGGCCGGCCGGTTGCAGTTGAGGGTTTAAATGGCCTGCAGCGTGGCGACCTTGTGTTCTGGCAAGGCCATGTCGGCATCATGACGGACGCCGTCATGCTGCTGCATGCCAATGGCCACCACATGATGGTCGTGGAAGAGCCTTTGGCCCTTGCCGCAGCTCGTATCGGTCAACAGTACGGGCCGGTGACGAGCGTGCGGCGGCTTCAGTAACCCCGGTTGCGGTCTACAAGATTGTCCAGTTTCTCGCCGCGTTGGTGGCGGCGGATGTTGCCTGCAACGTAGGCGCAGATGGTTTCGGGGTCGCTGTCGGCGGCACAATGTGGCGTCAACGTCACCTTTGGGTGAGACCACAGCGGGCTGTCCAGCTGCAGCGGCTCTGTTGCAAAAACGTCAAGCGTGGCGGCCAGAAGTTCGCCGGCATCAAGCGCCGAAATGATATCCGCTTCCACCTGCTGGCGGCCGCGGCCGGCGTTGATGATAACAGGCCCGCCCAGCGGTCCCGTTCGCGACAGCTTGCGGATGGTGGCGCGGTTGATGATGCCGTCGGTGTCCGGTGTGGCCGGCAACAGCGAGACCAGAACATCGGTGCGGGCGAGGAAGGCATCAAACTCATCTGCGCCCGCGAAGCTTTCAACTCCGGCGACGGATTTGCGGCTGCGGCTCCAGCCTGCCACCGGAAAGCCGATGTCGCGCAGCTTAATGGCGGAGTCCATCCCCATCACGCCCATGCCCATGATGCCCACGCGCAAGTCCTTTGCTGCATGGGTGGGGAAGGAGTCCCAGATCTTGCGCTTCTGGTTTTCGTCGATCCGTCGCTGCTGGCGGTGATGCATCAACACGTGGAGCACGACGTATTCGGTCATCCTGCCCGTGAGGTCAGGATCATTCACGCGGACAATTGGAATGCTCGCGGGCAGTGTCGGGTCCTTCAGGATGGCGTCCACGCCGGCGCCCAGCGACATGATGACCTTGAGATTTGGCAAGCTCTTCACCACATCTGGTGGCGGCAGCCATGCGGCACAGTATTCGATGTCGGTCACATTGCCCATGCGGTCAGGCCAGACGCGCACATCGATATCGGGAGCAACCTTTTTCATGGCCGCGGTCCAGACGTCCACGGGCCAGGTCGGCAAGATGAAAAGAAAAGCCATTATTGTTTCACCACATCTTCGGGCGCCGCCTTGAGGTTGAGGGCGGCTGCGATCAATGCCTTGGTATAGTCGGTCTTCGGGTTGGTGAAAACCTCTGCCGTCGGCCCGCTTTCGACGGTCACGCCGTTGCGCATCACGATCACTTCATTGGCCAGCGCCCGCACAACCCGCAGGTCGTGGCTGATGAACAGATAGGCAAGATTGTGTTTCTCCTGCAGCGCCCGCAGGAGATCGACGATCTGCGCCTGGACCGACATGTCGAGCGCTGATGTCGGTTCGTCCAGCATGATGAAGCGGGGCTCCAGTGCGAGTGCGCGGGCGATTGCGATGCGCTGGCGCTGGCCGCCCGAAAATTCGTGAGGATAGCGGTCCATCGTTCCGGGATCGAGACCAACTTCGGTGAGGGCGCGGGCCACGATCTCGCGGCGCTGCTCATAGCCATGGCTGCGGCCCAACACCGTCAGGCCTTCCTCGACGATCTGCTGGATCGACAGGCGCGGCGACAGAGAGCCGAACGGATCCTGGAACACGATCTGCATATCTTTTCGCAACGGGCGCATCATCGCCGAATTGTAGCCGTCGATGCGCTGGCCCAGGAACACGACGGGCCCTTCGGAGCGGATGAGACGCATCAGCGCCAGTCCAAGCGTGGTCTTGCCGGACCCGGACTCGCCGACGACCCCCAGCGTCTGGCCTTGCCGCACCACCGCGTCGACGCCATCCACCGCCTTGATGTGGCCCATGGTACGGCGGAAGAAACCGCGCTTGATCGGAAACCACACCCTGAGCTGAGTGGTCTCGACCACTGCCGGGGCGGACGCATCGCTGGGCGGAGGCGCTCCCTTGGGTTCGGCGGTGAGCAGCAGCTTCGTATAGGGGTGCTGGGGGGCAGCAAAAACGGCCTTGGCGTCTCCTTGCTCCACGGCCTTGCCGCGCTGCATGACCACCACATTGTCTGCCATTTCCCGCACGATGCCGAGGTCGTGCGTGATGAGCAGCATGGCCATGCCGAATTCGGCCTGCAGCTCCTTCAACAGTTTCAGGATCTGGGCCTGCACGGTAACGTCGAGCGCGGTGGTCGGCTCGTCGGCGATCAGCAGGTCTGGGTTGTTGGCGAGCGCCATGGCGATCATCACGCGCTGGCGCTGGCCACCCGACAGCTGGTGCGGATAATCGAGGAGCCTGGTCTCAGGGTCGCGGATGCCAACCTTGCCGAGAAGCTCGACGATGCGGGCGCGGGCCGCGTCGCCCTTCAGGTTCTGGTGCAGCTCGAGAATCTCGCCGATCTGCCGCTCCACCGTGTGCAGCGGGTTGAGCGAGGTCATCGGCTCCTGGAAGATCATGGTGATGTTGTTGCCGCGCACCCGCCGCAGGTCGCGCTCGTCGGCGTCGAGCAGTTCCTCGTTCCTGAAGCGGATGGAACCGGAAGGATGTGAGGCGGCGGGATATGGCAGTAGCTTTAGGATCGACAGCGCGGTGACGGATTTGCCGGACCCCGACTCGCCCACCAGCGCCAGCGTCTCGCCCTTGGCGATGCTGAATGACACCTTGTCAACCGCGAGCGTGGTCTGGCGGCCTTGCGTGAAGGCGACCGAAAGGTCCCTGATCTCAAGAAGCTGCGCGTTCATGCGAACGTCTTCCGCGGATCAAGCGCGTCGCGCACCGCCTCGCCGATGAACACCAGTAGCGAAAGCATGACGGACACGACGAAAAAGCCGGTGAGCCCGAGCCACGGCGCCTGCAGGTTGTTCTTGCCCTGGGCGATGAGCTCGCCCAGCGATGCCGAGCCGGGCGGCAGGCCGAAGCCAAGAAAGTCGAGCGAGGTGAGAACCGTCACCGAGCCTGCCAGAATGAAAGGCATGAAGGTGACGGTGGACACCACCGCGTTGGGCAGGAGATGCTTGAACATGATGCGCGCATCCGAGAGGCCCAGCGCCCTGGCGGCGCGGACATATTCGAAATTCCGTGCCCGAAGGAATTCAGCGCGCACCAGCCCGACGATCGAGGTCCAGGAGAACAGGATCTGGATGAACAGAAGGATCCAGAAGGTCGGTGTTATGAAGGCGGCGAGGATGATCAGCAGATAGAGGCCCGGCATCGACGTCCAGATTTCGATGAAGCGCTGGAAGATCAGGTCCGTCCAGCCGCCGAAATAGCCCTGTACCGCTCCGGCCGCCATGCCGATCAGCGAGGACACGAAGGTGAGGATGAGGCCGAAGGCCACAGAGACGCGGAAGCCGTAGATCAGCCTCGCCACCACATCGCGGCCCTGGTCATCGGTGCCGAGCCAGTTGAGATTGCCGAACGCGCAGTTGGGATCGTCGACACCCAGCGGATATTTGGCGCAGGCCTGTTCGCGGCTGAGCTGGAAGGCGGGCGGCGAGGGTGCGGGGCGCGGCAGCTCGTTGTTGACCGTGTTGTAGGAATAGCGGATCAGCGGCCAGATCATCCAGCCATTGGCGGCGATTTCCTCCTGGTTCACGGGGTCGCGGAAATCGGTGCGGGCGAGAAATCCGCCGAACTTCGACTCCGGATAGTCGGTGAACACCGGATAGAGCAACTCGCCCTTGTAGGAAACGAGTATGGGTCTGTCATTGGCGATAAAGGGCGCAAACACCGAGATCAGGAACAGCACCGCAAAGATCCAGAATGACCAGAAGCCACGGCCATTTTGCCGGAACAGCTGCCAGCGGCGCTTGTTGAGGGGCGTGATGCGCAGCGCCATGGCTCAGACGTCCCGCTTCTCGAAATCGATCCGCGGATCGATCCAGGTGTAGGTGAGGTCGGAGATGAGCTGAACCACGAGCCCCATCAGCGTGAAGATGTAAAGGCTGGCGAAGACGATGGGGTAGTCGCGGTCAAGCGTTGCCTTGAAGAACAGATAGCCCAGCCCGTCGAGTGAGAAGATCGTTTCGATCAGCAGCGAGCTGGCGAAAAAAGCGCCGATGAAGGCGCCCGGGAAACCGGCGATCACCAGCAGCATGGCGTTGCGGAACACATGGCCGTAGAGCACCTGCCGCTCGGTCAGGCCCTTGGCGCGCGCCGTCATCACATATTGTTTGCGGATTTCGTCGAGGAAGGAATTCTTGGTCAGCATCGTCATGGTGGCGAATGAGCCGATCGCCATGGCGAACAGCGGCAGCGCAAGGTGCCAGGCATAGTCGGCGATCTTGCCCATGAAGCTCAGATTCTCGAAATTGTCCGAGGTGAGGCCGCGCAATGGAAACCAGCTGAAATAGCTGCCACCGGCAAACAGCACGATCAGCATGATGGCGAAGATGAAGCTGGGGATGGCATAGCCCACGATGATCACGCCCGAAGTCCAGACATCGAAGGTGGAGCCATCCTTCACCGCCTTCCTGATGCCCAGCGGGATGGACACCAGATACTGCACGAGGGTGAGCCACAGGCCGAGCGAGATCGACACGGGCAGTTTCTCGGCGATGAGGCTGATCACCGATCGGTCGCGGAAATAGCTCTGTCCGAAATTGAAGGTGAAATAGTCGCGCATCATCAGCAGGAATCGCTCAGGCGCCGGCTTGTCGAAGCCGAACTGCTTTTCGAGGCTCTTGATGAATTCGGGGTCCAGCCCCTGCGCGCCGCGGTACTTGAAGGAGGTCGCTTCACCGCCGGCCATCTGTGCCTGGCCGCCGCCTGCCTCGTTGCCGGTGTTGCCACTGATGCGGCTGGTGGAATCGGTGTCGGTGCCCTGCATCTTGGCGATCACCTGCTCGACCGGCCCGCCCGGAACGAACTGGATGACCGCGAAGGTCATCAGCATGATTCCCACCAGCGTGGGGATCATCAGCAGCAGGCGTTTGAGGATATAGGCGCCCATGAAAGGGGTCAGTCACCGTTGGCGATTCGCTTGGCCTTTGCCTCGTCATACCACCAGGTATCGATGATGCCACGGTCGTATTTGGGCTTGATCTCCGGCCGCCCGAACTTGTCCCAGTAGGCGATCCAGTGGTTGGCATTGTACCAGTTCGGCACCCAGAACTGCTCGGCGCGCAAGACCCGGTCCAGCGCGCGCCCGGCCACGTTGAGTTCCTCGCGCGTCCTGGCGGCGACGACCTGGTCGATCAGCGCATCGATGGCCGGCGAGGCTATGCCCGACAGATTGTAGGTTCCGGGCCGATTGGCGGACTCCGATGCAAAGAAGATGCGCAGGTTGTCTCCCGGCGTCAGCCCCGCGGTAAAGCGGCCGATCGTCGCGTCATAGTCATAGGATTCGAAGCGTTTCTGATACTGGGCGGGGTCTACCGTGCGGACGGTCGCGTTGATGCCAAGCAATTTCAGGTTCTTCACATAGGGTGCCAGCACGCGCTCGAAAACCGGCCCTTCGATCAGGAATTCGATGTCCAGTGTTTCGCCCCTCGCGTTGCGGCGGATGGTGCCGTCGGTGGTCCAGCCCGCCTCGTCCAGAAGCCGCGAGGCCTCGCGCAAGAGCCTGCGGTCCTGGCCGGAGCCGTCGGAAACAGGTGGCAGCACTGCCTCGCCAAACACCTCCGGGCGCAGGCTCGCACGGTGAGGCTCGAGCAGGGCCAGTTCCTCGGCAGATGGAGTTCCCTCCGCCTTGAGGGGCGTGCGGTTGAAGAAGCTGGTGGTGCGCACATAGAGCCCGTAGAAAAGGTTCTTGTTGATCCACTCGAAGTCGAACGCCAGGTTGAGCGCCTTTCGCACACGGATGTCCTGAAACGTCTCGCGCCGCATGTTGAGGAAATATCCCTGCGCGCCATATGGCGTATCGTCGGGCAATTCCGTTTTCACCACATGGCCTTTGGTCAGTGCCGGAAAACCATAGGCCGTGGCCCAGTCGCGCGAGGTGAATTCCTCGCGCAGGTCGATGGCACCCGATTTCAGCGCCTCGAAGGCCGGCGCCCGGTCGCGGAAATAGTCAAAGCGCAGCTCATCGAAATTATAGCGCCCCTTGCTCACCGGCAGGTCCTTCGCCCAGTAGTCGTCGCGCCGGGCATAGGTCACGAATTCGCCGGGCTTGAAGGATTTGACCGCATAGGGCCCGGAGCCCAGCGGCGGCTGCAGCGTCGATTTCGAGAAATCGACCTTGGCATAGTAGGCCCTGGAGAAGATCGGCAGCGCCGCCACGGTGAGCGGCAGGTCTCGCGTGCGCTCGCCCTTGAAGCGGTAACGCACTTCGCCGGGGCTGATCACGTCGCAGGCCTCGACATCGCGGATGGTGATGCGGATGCGCTCGTGGCCCTGTGTGGAGAGCAGGCGGAAACTGTCGCATACGTCTTCCGCGGTGAGCGGCGTGCCATCGGCAAATTTGGCTTCGCCGCGCAACTTGAAGCTCACGCTTTTCCGGTCATCGGCGATCTCAGCACTTTCGGCCACCAGCCCATAGACAGCGTCAGGCTCGTCCATGGCGCGCACCATCAGGGCGTCGAACATCAGCTCGAAGCCCTGCGCCGGATCGCCCTTGAGGATGAAGCCATTGAAGCTGTCGAATGTGTTGAGGCGGGCATCCCCGATCAGCGCCATCTTGCCGCCCTTCGGCGCGTCCGGGTTTACATAGTCAAAATGCGTGAATCCGGGCGGATATTTGAGGTCGCCGAACACCGAGAGGCCATGGCGTGGTTCGGCACTGGCGCTCGCCATGCCAAGGCAGATGGCCAACAGCACCGCTGCGAGAGGTCTCACGTCCCGTCCACCTTTCTTGCCTTCTCCGCATCCCACCACCAGATGGTGGGGAAGCCAGTCGATAGCATGGGCAGCGTGTCTGGGCGCCCGAAGCGGTCCCAGCGCGCCGTGCGCTGATATGGTGTGAACCACATCGGCACCACATAGTGATTCCAGATCAGGGCGCGGTCGAGCGCCCTGCAGGCGCTGACCAGGCTGTCACGGTCCGGCGCGAGCACCAGTTTCTCGATCAGCGCGTCAATTGCCGGGTTGGCGATGCCCACATAATTGCGGCTGCCATCGCGCTTGGCCGCCTCGCTGCCCCAGAAATCGCGCTGCTCGTTGCCGGGCGAGAGTGATTGCGGCCAGCTGCCCACGATGACGTCATAGTCGAAGGTCTGGGTGCGGCGCTCATATTGTGCGCTGTCGACGGTCTTGACGGTGACGCTGATGCCGAGCAGTTCCAGCTGCTGCTTGTAGGGAAGCGCCACGCGCTCGAAGAGAGGCGAATCGAGCAGGAACTCTATGGCAAGAGCTTCTCCTGCCGCATTCTTCAAGACCGACTTGCCGCCATCCTGCGTCACCTGCCAGCCGGCTTCAGCGAGCAGTTTTGCCGCCTCGCGCATGTTCCGGCGCCGGTTCTGCGGCGTGTCGTTCAAGGGGTTCTTGTATTCGGTGGTGAACACCTCGGGCGGCAGCTGGTCCTTCAGCGGTTCCAGAAGCGCCAGCTCAGCCGCCGACGGCAGGCCGGTTGCTTCCAGATCGGAGTTATTGAAATAGCTCCGTGAACGGATGTATAGGCCAAAGAACAGGTTCTGGTTCGCCCATTCGAAATCGAAGGCGTAGTTCAGCGCCTGGCGCACCCGCACATCCTGGAATTTCGGTCTGCGCATATTCATCGCCCAGCTCTGCATGCCGCTGACTTGCCGGAGCGTGATTTCCTCCTTCACCACCTTTCCCGCCTTCACGGCGGGAAAGTCATAGCCTGTGGCCCACATCTTGGACGAGTTCTCGGTGCGCCAGTCATACTGGCCTCCCTTGAAGGCCTCGAAAGCCACATTGGCGTCGCGGAAATAGATATACTCGATCTCGTCAAAGTTGTTCTGGCCCAGGTTCACAGCCAGGTCCTTGCCCCAGTAATCGGCGACGCGCTTCATCAGAATGGACGCGCCGGGCTTGACGTCAGCAGCCACATAGGCGCCGGATCCGAGCGGCGCCTCGAGCGTGGTCTCGCCGATGTTGCGCTGGCGCCCTTTGGCATCCTTGCTGGTCCACCAGTGCTTGGGCAGCACCGGCAACTGGCCGGTGATCATCGGAAGCTCGCGGTTGCCCTTCATGGTGAAGGTGAACGTCACCTCATGATCGCCGGTCTGTTCGGCGGTGGCGATGTTCTTGTAGTAGAAGTTGTATTGCGGGTGGGCCTCGCGAAGGGCCTGCATCGACCAGATCACGTCCTCCGGCGTCATGGGCCTGCCGTCATGGAAGCGGGCCTCGGGGCGCAGCCGGAACACCACCATGGAGCGGTCCTCCGGGTGCCAGACGCTGCTTGCCACCAGGCCATATTCGGTCGAGGGCTCGTCAAGCGATGACGTCAGCAACGCATCATTCTGCACCGCACCGGCTGCGGCGCCCTTGAAGGAATAGGGGTTCAGGCTGTCGAATGAACCGACCACGCCGAACCGCACCCGCCCGCCTGCCGGCGCGTTCGGGTTCACATAGCTGAAATGGGCGAAGTCTGGCGGATATTTGATGTCGTTGAACAGCGTGAGCGCATGGCGAAAATCGCGGTCCTCGGCCGCGGCGATCTGAATGCCGACGAGCTTGGTGGCCGGGGCCAACCCGGCGAGCTTGAGAAGTGAGCGGCGGCTGAAGGTCATGGGCAAGCGACTCCGCATTGAAGATCTGCGCAAGATAAGCAAGCCCGCGACCAAAAGAAAACACCGGCAAGCCCGTTGCCGGTGTTAATTCTTCTTGAGACTTGCGGCGATCAGGGGGCGGGGAAGGGCACCGGGCTGTCCGACAGCGTGGCCAGATAGGCCAGCAGATTGGCCCTGTCCGTTTCCTTCTTGAGTCCACCATAGGCCATCTTGGTGCCAGGAATGGCGGTCTTCGGAGAGATCAGAAAGGCGTTCAGCGCCTCATAGTCCCACGGCTTGTCCTTGAGCGCCGCCATGGCCTCGGAATAGCTGAAACCCTCGTGAATGCCATGGTTGCGCCCGACGATACCCCACAGGTTCGGGCCAACCTTGTTTGCGCCGCCCTTGCTCGGGTCATGGCAGGCCGCACAGGCCTTGAACACCGCCTGGCCCTTGGTGGCATCGGCCGAGGCCAGCAACTTTCCAAGAGATTCGGCCGGGGCGGCCGCTTCTTCGGTGGCTTCGGACGCTTCGCCTTCAGTCTCGGCCACGGCAACGGCAAAACCCTGCTGTTCGGGCTTATCGGTGTGGTAGACGATCTTGCTAAGCTCGCTCAGGCCGAACACCAGCAGAGCCGTGCCCAGCACCGCGCCCGCGATCTTGTTGAATTCAAAACTGTCCATGAAGGTTGCAATCCCCAGAGCCGTCGGTCGGGCGCGGAAACTAGTGCTTTCTTGGCGGCACCGCAATAGTATAAGGAGCATTGTATCATTTTGCCGCGCCCGATCCTAACCCCATGATTGACAACCAGAATACCATTGTCGTGATCCCCGCCCGGATGGCCTCGACCCGGCTCCCGGGAAAGCCCCTTGCCGACATCAATGGTCTGCCCATGATCGTCCATTGCTGGAAACGGGCGCGGGAGGCCATGATTGGCCAGGTCCTCGTGGCGGCAGCTGAGAACGAGATCGCCGACGTCATCCGCGCGCATGGGGGCGATGCCATCGTGACCGATCCGGCACTGCCATCGGGGTCTGATCGTATTGCCCAGGCGCTTGCCCTGCGCGACCCGCAGCGGCGCTTCGAGCATGTGGTAAACCTGCAGGGTGATCTGCCAACCATCGATTCGCTTTCGATCCAGCGCTGCCTGGCCGGGCTGATCAACGCGGCAGCCGACATTTCCACCATCGCCGCCCGCATCGAAGCCACCGCGGACGTGGCCAACCCCAATATCGTGAAGGCCATTGCGCCACTGAGCGCTGATCGCGAGGTGGCCTTTGCGCGTGATTTTCTGCGCCAGGTGGGGCCTGAGCATCCCGCCCCGCACTGGCACCACATTGGCGTTTATGCCTATCGCCGCCCGGTTCTCGAGCGGTTTGTCTCCCTGCCGGTGAGCCCCCGGGAGGCTGATCGCAAGCTTGAGCAGATGCGCGCCATGGACAATGACATGCGCATCGTGGTGGTGCGGGTTGACACCGTGCCGCTTGGCGTTGATACGCCACACGAACTTGAAACTGCCCGCCGCATGCTGAGGACAACCTGATGTCGTTGAAGATCGCCTATCAGGGCGAGCCAGGCGCCAATTCGCACATCGCCTGCCTTGAGGCCTATGCTGGCCACGAGCCACTGCCCTGCGGCACCTTCGAGGATGCGTTCCAGGCCGTGGCGGAGGGCGAGGCATCTCTGGCCATGATCCCCATTGACAACTCCGTGGCCGGCCGCGTTGCCGACATTCACCATCTTCTGCCGCGCTCCAGTCTGCATATTGTGGGCGAGCACTTCCTGCCCGTGCATCACCAGCTGATGATCGTGCCGGAGGCGGATCCCGCCAAGGTTAGGTCAGTGCACAGCCATGTGCACGCGCTGGGCCAGTGCCGCAAGGTGATCCGCGAGCTTGGCCTCAAGCCCGTTGTCGCCGCCGATACGGCAGGCGCCGCCCGCGAACTCTCGCAGACGCGCGATCCCTCGCGTGCCGCCATCGCCTCCCGGCTGGCTGCCGAGATCTACGGTCTCAGGATGATCCGCGAGAACATCGAGGATGAGAGTCACAACACCACGCGCTTCGTGGTGCTGTCAGCCAGCCCGCAGGAGGTCCTGGCCGAGGATCAGCCGGTCATCACAACCTTTGTGTTCCGTGTACGGAACGTTCCTGCCGCCCTCTACAAGGCCATGGGCGGCTTCGCCACCAACGGCGTCAACATGACGAAACTCGAATCCTATCAGATCGAGGGCCAGTTCTCGGCGACGCAATTCTATGCCGACATCGAGGGGCATCCTGCCGAGCGCAACGTGCGCCTCGCCATGGAGGAGCTCGAATTCTTCACCAGCTACCTGCGTGTCCTTGGCACCTACAGGGCTTCCCCGCACCGCGCTGAAATCGCGAGGCGCCTCGGCAGCGCCTGAGGGCGAGGCCACGCGGGGCGAAGCGAGGCTCCGGCCGTTCCGGGGGCCGGCTTTCGCCGGCAGACTCAGCGGGTCAGGTCGCCCTTGATGGCGCGATCGATCAGCTGGCAGGTGTTGGCGATGCCGTAAAGCGCCACGAAGCTGCCAAAGCGCGGCCCCTTCTCCTCGCCCAGCAGCACTTGGTAGAGCATGTTGAACCAGCTCTGCGCGACGCCCACGGAGCCGTCCTTTTGGGTAGTCTTGTAGGGTTCGCGGCGCCCGACGTCGTAAACCTTCTGCTGGATCTCTTCCGGCGTCGCCTGGGCTGGAAGCTGTGCGAGTGCAGCGGCAAGATCGGCCAGGTCTCTGGCCTCGTCCGGCGTTGGCATCCGATATGTCTTCGCCGGCTTCACAAAATCATCGAAATAGCGCAAGGCATGCATCACCAGCGCATCGAGCCGCGGATGGCTTTCGGGCCTCAGGTGCGGTGCATAGCGCAGGATGAAGCCCCACAGTGATGACTTGTCGTGGGCGTTTGCCACCGCCGCCAGGTTGAGCAGCAGTGCAAAGGAAATGCCGCCTTCCTCTGGCACCGGTGGCTTGCCACCATGGATGTGCCAGACCGGATTCATGAGGCGGTCGGCGGGTTTGTCAGCCTGGCGCTGGTAGGCCGAGAGAAACGCTCCGTAGTCATCCACGGCCCGCGGGATCACGTCGAAGTAGAGTCGCTTGGCTTCGCGGGGCTTGTTGTACATGAACAGCGCGAGCGACTCGGGGTCGGCGTAGGTCAGCCACTCGTCAATCGTCAGGCCATTGCCCTTCGATTTTGAAATCTTCTGTCCGTTTTCGTCGAGAAACAGTTCATAAACATAGTGCTGTGGCGCCTCGGCCCCGAGGATCTCGCAGATTTGGTCATAGATTGGCGCATTGGTCTGGTGGTCCTTGCCGAACATCTCGAAGTCAACGCCAAGTGCTGCCCAGCGCATGCCGAAATCCGGTTTCCACTGCAGCTTGGTGTGCCCGCCGGTAACGGGCATGGTCACATCCGTGCCGTCCTCGTCGGTGAATGTAATTGTTCCCGCCCTGGCATCCACCGCCTTCATGGGAACATACAGAACGCGACCGCTTGATGGTGAAATTGGCAGGAAGGGTGAGTAGGTTGCCTGCCGTTCCTCGCCCAATGTGGGAAGCATCACGGCCATGATGTCATCAAATTTCTCGAGTGCCCGCAGCAGCATCGCGTCAAAGCGGCCGGCCTTGTAGTAATCGGTTGCCGAGGCAAACTCATAGTCGAAGCCGAAGGCATCCAGAAAGCGGCGCAGCATGGCGTTGTTGTGATGCCCGAAGCTGTCATACTTGCCGCCAAACGGATCAGGCACTGTGGTGAGCGGCATATGCAGATAGGGCCGAAGGGCCCCGGGGTCTGGCACCGTCTCGGGGATCTTGCGCATGCCGTCCATGTCATCCGAGAAGCACAGGAGCCGGGTGGGAATGTCGCATAGCAGCTCGAAGGCGCGGCGAACCATCGTGGTGCGCGCAACTTCTCCGAAGGTGCCAATATGTGGCAGGCCGGACGGCCCGTAGCCGGTTTCAAACAGGACCTCTGTCTTCCCCGTCCGCTTCACGCGTTCGACCAGCTTGCGGGCTTCCTCGAATGGCCAGGCCTTGCTGGTTTCTGCTGCGGCGCGAAGGGCGGGGTCGGTGGTCATGGGAATTCTTGATCCAGACTGCGGCGTGAGGGCCGGTGTTTAGGGTCATGGCGTGGCCGGGTCAATTGCAGGCCGTGCGCTTGTTGCTCTTCCGTATGAACGGACATGGCATTAAAGCTGATGACAACCAACCCCAGGATGAGCATGGACTGGACGCTTCGAACTGCTGCCGCTTCCGGCATGGGCGCCGTGATTGGCGGCCGCGCCCTTGATGCGGCGCAGGCACTTGCGGTGCTGGCAGATGAACCACATCTGCTCTGCCATTCCGCCTTTCTCATCGAGCGGCTGGGTGTTGCGGCGCAAGCTCCCCGCCGGGTAATCCGCGCTGCGCGTGAACAGCGCCACTATGATGTGGCAGAACTCTTCGCCTTCGTCTGCCCTGCGCGTTTTGCCACGCCAACGCCGACTGGGCTGGCGCGTGCCCTGGCGCTTGAGCCTGGTGCGGATGAATCCGAAACCTTGCGGCTCATCGCCGAAGACCTTCTGAACCGCCTCGCAGCGCGCCACTATCCGCTGCCGCGCGAGACGGCAGAAAATGCCAATTTTCTGTCGGGCGCCAAGTGGCCATGGGCGAAGTCTGTGCTGGCTGCGCTGCTCAAGGCAAATCCGAAGCTTGATGCGGGTTCATTTGCCACCGGCCTCAACGCCTGGGACCGGGTTGACGAGTGGGAAGAGGACAGTGGCAGGGCTCCGGGCCGCCAGGACCCCGTGACGCCATCCGAGGCATCGGAGTTCCTGGCCGTCATACTGGGCCCCGACGCCGAGCGCCGCGTGGCCCAGGCTGCTTATGCCGGGGCTGCCAGTTTCGCCTTCCAGCCGCGACAGTCGCGGGACATCAACAATATCCTGCTTGCCGAGGCAGGTACGGGTCTGGGCAAGACGATGGGTTATCTGGCGCCCGCCTGGTTGTGGGCCCGCAAGAACAACGCGCCGGTGTGGGTGTCCACTTACACCAAGAACCTGCAGCGTCAGATTGACCAAGAGAGTGCGCGGCTGGTCGACAATCCGGAGGAGCGCGCGGGCAAGATCGCCATCCGCAAGGGCCGCGAGAATTATGTCTGCCTGCTCAACATGCAGGAGGCGTTCGGGCGCCTTACCTCGGCCAATCCGCGCATGGCGCTGCTGGCGGCGCTGATTTCGCGCTGGGCGCGCTTCACCCGCGACGGCGACATGGTCGGCGGTGACTTTCCGGCCTGGATGCTGCCATTGTTCAACGACGTGTCGCTGGACGGAGAGATGCGTGCCGTGAGCGTGCAGTCTCTGAGCCTCACGGACCGGCGCGGCGAATGCATCTACGCCGCCTGCCCGCATTATCGGCGCTGCTTCATCGAGCGTTCGGTGCGGGCTGGGCGCAACGCCGCCATCGTGATTGCCAATCATGCGCTGGTGCTGCACCAGGCAGCGGTCGACAATGCGTTGGGGCTGGCGAAGACCGCGGAAGAGGAAGCCGCGCCTGGCGGTCTGCGACGCATCGTCTTCGATGAGGGGCATCATCTGTTTGACGCGGCAGATCAGGCCTTTTCGGGTCATCTTACCGCGCTTGAGACGGCTGAACTCCGGCGCTGGATCAGAGGCCCTGAGGCCGAGCGTCGGCGGGGCCGCGGTCTGGCAGACCGGATCGGCGATCTGCTCGGTGAGGATGCGGCGGGCGAAGCCTTGCTTCGCGATGTGTTGCGCGCTGCGCTTGCGCTGCCCGGCCCCGGCTGGACGCGCCGCGTCCAGGCGGGGCAGGCCGAGGGTGTTGCGGAGGAGTTTCTGAGTCTGGTGCGTCAGCAGGTGCTGGCGCGTGCCGCGCCCAACGCCGGCGGCCACAGCCTGGAGGCCGACTGCCTGCCGCTGATCGAGGCCCTCGATGCCGTGGCGGTGGCGCTTGGCGAGGCGCTGCAGGCTCTGCGCAAGCCGATGCTGGCCCTTGCCAGCATGCTGGCCCGCAAACTCGATGACGAGGCTGGAGATCTCAACAGTCACGACCGGGGCCGCATCGAGGCCATTTCGCGTTCGCTGCGCCGCCGCGGCGAATTGGTGGTGGGCGGATGGATCGCTATGCTGGAGCGGCTTCTGGGTGAACGCAGCCCGCTGTTCGTTGAATGGTTCGATATCGCCCAGGCATTTGGCCGCGAACACGATGTCGGCCTGCATTCGCACTGGCTCGATCCGACCGAGCCTTTGGCTCTTGCGGTGCTGCGGCCTGCAGATGGCATCATCATCACCTCGGCCACGCTCAAGGATCGTCCGCCCGACCTGCCCGATGACTGGGTCAACGCGGAAACCCGCACGGGCGCAGTTCACCTTCCCTATCCTGTCCGGCGGGAAAGCTGGGAGTCGCCCTTCGATTATGCGAGGCGGAGCAGTGTCATCGTCGTGACGGACGTGAACCGCGAGGACATGGATCAGGTGGCTGCTGCCTATCGCGAATTGTTCCTGGCTTCAGGCGGCGGTGCGCTTGGTCTGTTCACCGCTATCTCCCGGCTCAGGGCCGTGCATCAGCGACTGATCAAGCCGCTGGCCGATGGCGGCTTGCCGCTCTATGCCCAGCATGTTGACCCTATGGATACAGGAACCCTGGTCGACATGTTCCGTGCCGAGCGTGACGCCTGCCTGCTCGGCACGGATGCAGTGCGCGACGGGGTTGACGTGCCGGGGGATTCGCTGCGCCTCATCGTTCTGGACCGGGTGCCGTGGGCGACGCCGACGATCCTCGAGCGCGCCCGGCGTGATGCCTTCGGGGGAGCGGCCTACACCGACATGGCCGTGCGGCTACGGTTGCGGCAGGGCTTCGGCCGGCTGATCCGCCAGGCTGGTGACCGGGGGCATTTCGTGATTCTCGATCCGCGGCTGGCCTCGCGGTTTCTCACCGCCTTTCCAAACGGGGTCAGCGTGCGGCGGCTGGGGCTGGTGGACGCGCTTGATGCCCTGCGCGCTTGACCTGGTGATGCGCAGTGAGCACACTCAGGTCCTTCCTGGAGGGGCCCGACATGTCCGGCACGATTTCCACTGAGCAGGCACTGATCTACACCATGGTCACCATGTCCGGGGTGGAGGGCAAGATCAATGCGGTGGAACTGGCCGAAATCCGCCAGCTGGTTCAGGTTCTGCCGATCTTCCGTGAATTTGACGAACACCGGCTGGTCACGGTTGCGCAGGAGGCGGGCGATATTCTGCAGGACAAGGAGGGGCTTGCAGCCATCCTGGGCCTCGTGAAGCAGGCTTTACCACATCGTCTGCGTGAGACCGCATATGCGCTTGCCGTTGAGATTGCAGCCTCTGACCTTGCCGTCGGTAAGGAAGAGCTTCGCTTCCTCGCCATGCTGCGGGATGCTTTGGACCTCGACAAGCTGGTCACAGCCGCGCTCGAGCGCTCGGCCATCGCACGCTATCAGCGGCCGTGAGACAAGGAATATTTTCTCCATATTACTTGACTATTTTCCTAGTCTGTGCTAGATCGGCAGCAGATTGACGTGCCTGTGCTGATTGACATTGTGAAAAACCTCGCGGCCGGAAGAACTGCTCCGGCGCTGGCCTGCCTGTTGCTTCCGCAGCCTTGGCGCGTCAAGCTCGAACCTGCATGAGCCTGCCGCAGCAGTTTAAGGACTGGTTCGCCGCCCGGGGCTGGACGCCGCGCGCCCACCAGCTTGCGGTGCTGTCCCATGCCACGGCGCGTGACAGCGTATTGCTGATCTCGCCAACCGGCGGTGGCAAGACGCTGGCTGGATTTCTGCCAAGCCTCGTCGAAATCGCAGAGCGCGGATCAGGCCAGGGCATCCACACGCTCTACGTCTCGCCGCTCAAGGCGCTTGCAGTGGATATCGCGCGTAATCTCGAAACGCCAGTTGCCGAAATGGGCCTTCCGATCCGCATCGAAACCCGAACGGGCGACACGCCTCAGGCACGGCGCCAGCGCCAGAGGCAGAGACCGCCGGACATCCTCATCACCACGCCGGAGCAGGTTTCGCTGCTGATGGCGGATCCGCAAGCCGGGTACCTGCTCAAGGGGCTGCGTACCGTGATCCTCGATGAGTTGCATGCTCTGGTGACCTCAAAGCGCGGCGTGCTGCTGTCGCTGGCGCTGACCAGGCTTGAGACGCATGCCCCGGAAGCAATCCGCGTTGGTCTCTCGGCGACAGTCGCAGACCCGGACGCCCTCCGGGCGTGGCTGGCTCCGGTGGGCAGTCCGCCCGTGCCGCTCGTGGCGGGTCAGGCTGGCGCGCGCCCCAACATCCGCATCCTTGCTTCGGTCGAGCGGGTGCCATGGGCCGGGCATTCCGCGCTCTATGCCATTCCCGAGATCTATCGGGAAATTGGCAATGCAAGGATGACACTGGTCTTCGTCAACACGCGCTCGCAGGCGGAGGTGGTGTTCCAGTCGCTGTGGGAAGCCAATGAAGACAACCTGCCGATCGCGCTGCATCACGGTTCGCTCGATGTGGCCCAGCGGCGCAAGGTGGAGGCCGCCATGGCGGCCGGTCGACTCAGGGCTGTGGTGTGCACCTCCACTCTCGAGCTTGGAATTGACTGGGGAGAAGTGGATCTCGTCGTGCATGTCGGTGCGCCGAAGGGATCAAGCCGCCTGTTACAGCGAATTGGCCGCTCCAATCATCGGCTCGACCTGCCCTCGGAGGCGCTGCTGGTGCCGTCCAACCGCTTCGAGGTTCTGGAGTGCGAGGCGGCGCGCTTGGCAGCCATCGAGAATGCACAAGACACCGACTACCCGATGGTGCGCAAGCTCGATGTTCTGGCTCAGCATATCCTTGGCCGTGCCTGCGCCGGACCCTTTCATCCGGACGCTCTGTTTGCCGAGGTCACGCGCGCCTGGACCTTCCGCAACCTGACGCGCGAGGAGTTTGACAAGGCGATCGACTACGTTGCGACCGGGGGTTATGCGCTGCGCGCCTATGAACGCCATGCCAAGCTGAAGACGCAGTCGGACGGGACGCTGCGGCTCTCCCACCCGAGGCTGGCGCTGGCCTATCGGCTCAACATGGGCACGATCGTGGAAGACGAGATGCTCAAGGTTCGGCTGGCGCATGTAAAGCGGCGGCTGGGCAAGCGTGTCGTGACCGCAGGCCGGGTGCTGGGCGAGGCGGAGGAGTGGTTTCTCAGTCAACTGACGATCGGGCAGACCTTCCTGTTTGCGGGTGAGGTTCTGCGCTTCGAGGGCCTTGACCAGGCAGGGGCGCTTGCCACGAGGAGCGCGGCCGACGATCCGATGGTTCCATCCTATCAGGGTGGGAAGTTTCCGCTCTCGACCTATCTGGCAGCCCGGGTGCGCAGCATGCTGGCAAATCCCTCGGCATGGCAGGATTTGCCATCGCAGGTTCAAGGCTGGCTGTCGCTGCAGCGCTTCCGCTCCGTGCTGCCGGGAGCGGAGCAGATGCTGGCCGAGACCTTCCCGCGCGGCGAAAAGCACTATCTCGTATGCTATCCCTTCGAGGGACGGCTGGCGCACCAGACGCTTGGTATGCTGCTGACGCGCCGTCTCGAACGTGCCGGACTTCAGCCACTGGGATTTGTTGCCTCAGACTATGCACTGGCCATCTGGATGGTGCGCGATCTGTCGCTTGCCGTTGCCTCAGGGCGGGTGAACCTTGCCCAACTCTTCGATGAAGACATGATGGGTGACGATCTGGAGGCCTGGCTTGCCGAGTCGGCGCTGATGAAGCGCAGCTTTCGCAATGTGGCGATCATCGCCGGACTCATCGAGCGCCGCCAACCAGGCCACGAGAAGACCGCCCGGCAGACGACGGTCAATACCGACCTGATCTATGACGTACTTCGCAGCCATCAGCCGGATCACCTGCTGTTGCGCGCCGCATGGGACGACGCCGCCGAAGGGCTGATCGATGCCTGGCGGCTCGGCGTTCTGCTGCGGCGCATCCGGGGTCGGATCGTGCACAAGGCGCTGGACACGGTCTCGCCGCTTGCCGTGCCGGTGATGTTGGAGATCGGCCGCGAATCGGTCTACGGCGACGCGCATGATGCCATTCTTGCCGAAGCCGCGGCCGCACTCATCGACGAGGCCTCCCGGCTTGTCTAGGTCAGTGTGCATCAGGCTGGGCGGCATCGATCTGATCCCCGATCTTTCTGGGGCGCTGTATGCTCCCGACTTCCGAACCCTGCTGGTGGCCGACCTGCATCTCGAAAAGTCAACCAGCCTTGCCCGGCGGGGCGTGCACCTGCCGCCCTATGACACGCGCCAGTCTCTGCAGCAGCTGAGCGCGGTACTTGCCGCTTCGGCTGCCCAACGCCTGATCTTTCTTGGGGACAGCTTCCATGATGGCGAGGCCCGCATGCGCCTCGATCCGGAGGATCTTCAACTGCTACAGGCCATCACCACGCGTGCCGACACGTTGTGGATTGCCGGCAACCACGACCCCGCGCCACCTGCCGATATCGGCGGCCGGGTCGTGAACGAAAGTGTTCTCGGCAGCATCAGCCTGCGACACCAGCCCAGGGTGCTGGCTGAGGGCGAGCACGAGATCGCCGGTCATCTTCATCCTGCTGCCACGGTGGAGGTGCGCGGCACGCGACTCCGGCGCCGCTGCTTCATTGCCGATGCGCGCCGCCTCATCATGCCGGCCTTCGGCAGCTACACTGGTTCGCTCAATGTGCGCGCCAAGGCCTTTGAAGGGCTGTTCGGCGATTTCGATGTGTGGATGATCGGCACGAAGGCGATCCACCGGTTTCCGGACGCGAAGGTCAGCCGAGGATGATGGCAACAAGGGCCGCGATCTGGGCGATGACCGCGCCAGAGGTGAGCAACATGCGAAGCCGCCCGAACCAGCCGGGAAGGCGCCCGGCCTCGGCGCTTGTCACATCCCACAGGGCCTGAGAGAGAAAGCCTGCGATCAGAAGGGCGAGTGCCGGCACGGGCGGCAAGAACACGGCAGCGAGTCCTGCCAGCGCGCCCAGCACGCTTGCTGCAAAGTCCCGTGACTGGCGGGCCGTGTCGTAAGGCCCCAGCGCCACCCCCCAGCGGATGCCGCCGAGAAATGACAGGATGATCGCGCCATAGACGACAATCAGCCGTAGGCCAGCGTCCGGGGTAAGCCAGGGAAGCGGCAGCCAAAGCGCCGCTGCCCCGGCCGCAAACGGAACGAGGCCGCCCAGTCCGAGGGCCATGGCCGCAGCGGGAATGCGCTTTGCAGAGGAGACGTTGCTCATGGCCATCTCTTTGGCGCGGCGCCGCGGCTGAGGCAAGTGCTTCGTCCGGAGCGAGAAACGGTCTCATTCCCACATCGCGATCCAGTTGCGGCGGTGCGACTTTGTCAGACCGGTTCCTGCTCTAAGCCGAGCGACGGTTGCGCATATGGCTCACGAGATCGGGCGTTAGAAGCCCTGTCACCCTGAGACCCGAGCGCAGCTGGTACAGGCGGATGGCATTGGCAGTGCGGGCATCAGGCTGACCATTTTCCGTGACCCCGACCCGCAGACCAAAGCCTGCCAGCAGGCTTTGCACCTCCTCGGCGTCGGCGGGGTGCAGTGCACCCAGCTCATCGGACTTTTGGCCGTCAGCGTCAGCGTCACCGGCGGTTCCCGTCCAGGCTGGCTCAATGACGGTGAGGACATTGGCCGAGTCGTCAGAGGCCGTCGCGGCCCACTGGCTTACCCGGTCATTCAGCCCTTTCAGGTCTTTCTCGGGAATGGTCTTGGCCAGCAGGGCGGCGCGGTGGCTCGAGGCCTCATCGCCCTCACGCCCGGCGAGTGCATACCAGACATAGGCCTCAGAGGGGTTGGCCTGCGTGCCAAGCCCGCGCTCGTAAAGAATGGCGAGGTTGAACTGACTGTCGCGGAAGCCACGCTCAGCAGCTGCCGAGAACCAGCGGAACGCCTTGGCGTAGTCGGGCTTGCCGGCAGCCTCGCCGGCGGCAAGCACTGCGGCGTTGTGCATCGCCCTGAGATTGCCTGCGGTGGCAGCACGCTCATACCAGAGCAGGGCGCGCGCCGCGTCGGCCTCAACACCCTTGCCAAGCTCGAAGAGCATGGCGAGCCGGTATTGAGCAGGCGCCAGGCCGCGCGCCGCGGACTGCTGGTACCAGTAGAAGGCCTTGCTAAAGTCCTGGCTTACGCCCTCGCCATCGAGATAGCGCCCGGCGACGATGAACTGGGCGCGCGCATCACCAGCAGCGGCGGCAGCACGCAGGGCGGGCGTGCCCGCTGCTTCTGGCAGGTTTTCAAGCGTGTTCACCGACGGGCTCGCGATGATGTCAGCGAGGGTACCCGCCGGCAGTGAACCGGTGATGACGGGATCGGCCTTGATGATCGTGGACGTGGCAGTCTCGCTCACCTGTCGCGGCGCCTCAAGGGCACCAGACTGAGTGGGAGAGGGCTGCGGCCGGGTGAGGCTCTGATAGGCAAAATAGGAGGCAGCAAGAAGAAGCACGATGCCGGCATAGATCAGCGCCTTCCTCCGGCTGCGGCCCGATACGGTGGCGGTTGCGGCCGGCGTGAGGACGGCGGGGGATGTGGCGGGTTGGGCGCCCGTCTTGCGCCGTAATCTTTTAAGGAGGCTCTCGGCAAAGCCGGGTTTTTCCTCGGCGACGGTGGACAGTGCCGCATATTCCGCGCGCAGCGCAGCTGGCCGTGATGCAGCTGCCTGCGCGGCGCGTCGCGCCGCCGCGATGAAATCATCCGCGCCTGCAGCTTCTGCCTCGGCCCGTGACGCGGCCGTGGCGCCATCATGCGGGGAAGGCGGGACCAGGATCGTGGGCTCTGGCGTTGTCCGGATTTCGGCTTGCCGGGGTGATGGATCTGGTGATCGCGGCTCCGGTGATCGCGGCTGTGGCGATGGCGCCATTGCGGCATGGCCGGGGTGGGAAGCCTCCGACGCCTCGAGTTCGGAGATGCGATCGACGATTTCTGCCAGGGTCTCATGCACCGCACGGAATGTTTCCTGGGTGCGGCGCTCAG
>NZ_JBIIDX010000139.1:0-9399 GCF_044238155.1 Aestuariivirga sp.
CGAGGAGCGCCGTTGCATTACCCTTGACGACCTCCGCCACGAGCTGCCTTGCTGCGCCCGGTTCAAGACCTTGATGTTCAAACCAGTTCATGACATCCTGCATCATCAGCGTTGTCATGCCGGAAAAAGCGCCCATGACGCTTGCCGCAATGAACTGGGCCTCTGATTGAAACGCGTGAACAGGCCCCAGCTTCTCAAGCAGCTCGCGCGCCACATGATGATCGGGATAGAGGACCGAAGGTCCGACATTGTGGGCGTTGGCCAGCCCCGGCATCATGGACAACGCCACTTCAGCAGGTTCCGCAAGGGAGCGCATTGCCTCCAGCCTGCTTCCCGACATCACCGACAGCAGCGTCTGGCCCTGCCGGAATCGCAGCCCTCTCAGCACGGATGGAGCATCGATGGGCAAGAGGCTGATGACAACCAGCTCGGCCTCGTCGGCAATCTGCTGATTTTCAGCAACCGTGACACCGTATCTGTGTTGCAGGTCAGCAGCTTTCTGCGCATTGCGGGGCGAAACCATGATTTTCAAGTCAGCACCCGCACGGGCTAGCCCCTCGACGAAATAACTGGCCAGGCTGCCGGTGCCGATAAAACCAAGAACCTTCACGGCAGCTCGTCCAGAACCTCACCCACAGCCTTCGCAGTAAAGGCGATGTCATCTTCCGTATGCACGATGGAGGACAGTGAATGCAGCGTTGCCGACGGCGACATGTAGACACCCTTGTCGAAAAGCCTGAGGACGAAATCCCGGAACTTTGTACGGTCAACATGGGCCGAGAAATCCCGGCAGTCGGCAATCTCTTCCTTGCCGGTAAAGAAGATCTGGAACATCGAGTTGACGCCCTGCACAATCACCTTGTGCCGATTGTGGCCCTTCGAAACACGACGGATCTCATCGGCCATCTTCTGCCCCAGATGGGCAAGCTTGCCATAATTCGCCTTGCCGTCAGCGAGCATGATCTCGAGCATCGTCTTTGTCACGGACAGGGTGAGACGCCCTGCATTGTGAGTTCCATAGTGAAGCACCTTGCCCCACTCCAAGCCCTGCATGACGTGGTCAGGGCCGGCGATTGCCGCCATGGGAAGCCCGGCACCGAGCGCCTTTCCATATGTGACGATATCAGGCGTCAGTCCGTAGAGTTCAGCACAGCCGCCAGGCGCCACACGAAAACCGGTGACCGTCTCGTCGAGGTAGAACAGGCAACCATACTGACGGCACAACTCCTCGATGCGGTTCAGATAACCTGGCTTTGGCAGAATGACGCCCATGTTTGCCATGATGCCTTCGGTGACCACGCAGGCTGCTTCACGCCCATGCGTTTCCATGGCGCGTTCCAGCATTTCAACATCATTCCAGGGAACCACCACCGTATCGAGCCACATTTCTTCCAAGACGCCAGCACTATCGACGATGCGAATGGGGCTTGTCTTTGGGCCGAACATGGTGGGCGGCATCGGATTGGTGTTGACGATCACGGGGTCCCACCAGCCATGGTAGTGCCCTTCGAACTTGATGATCTTCCGCCGACCGGTAAGACCACGCGCCAGACGAAACGCCGCCATGGCGGCTTCTGTTCCCGTATTCGCAAAGCGAATCTTCTGTGCGTGCGGCAGCAAATTGACCAGAAGTTCGGCAACCTCGACTTCAACTTCCAGTGCTGTTGCAAAATGGGAGCCTCGGGCGATCTCCCGACTGACGGTTTCGACAATCCCGGGATGACCATGACCAAGCGGCAACGCGCCAAAAGCCATCATCCAGTCGATGTAGCTATTGCCGTCAACGTCATAAAGCCGAGCACCCTGACCATGTGACATGTAGCGGGGATGCATGCCAAAGGTTGCAGGTCCGCGTGAAGCCGAGGAAACCCCCTCCACCAACACATCCATCCCCCGCTTGAACAGCGCCTCGGATTTTTCTGTTGCCGTCATCTGGAACCACCTCTCACCGCTGCAACCCGATGCTTTGCAGCCTATACCGTAGATATGCGTGTGGTCTAACTAAATCAGCGCAGTTGACCGGCATCTGATCATTGGTCCAGTCCGGGCATCAATCCGGTGGATCATGGCAGTCGATAAGATTCTCACATCAACCCTCCCGCCTATTGCTTGAATCATATCCAAGTTGCTGTTTCTTGATAAGCATACAGCGTCCGCATCATCGACGGGCCTTCACGCAATTGAGCGTCGCGACAGGCTCGGCTGGAGGGCTGTGTCGCCACCCGCACCAACTAGGATTACAGATCGGCTCAGCATGCCTTCCTTCATTCGACGATTTCCGCTCGCAGCTCCATCGCACCAAACGTCGCTTTCGATTTCACCAGCTTTCACTTCGCTTCAAGCCCGCAGTACATCATGTGCATCAAAAAAACCATTTGATACTTGATCGCTTTTTCCGGGAACAAAACAGCAGATGACGGAATGAAATTTTACAGATGCTTCAAACGCGTGGAGCTTTATGCAGGAAACCGCCCAAGATCGGCATCATGCGCCTGGCAGTTGAACCGGAGCAGCCGAATACATGCTAACAAATATGCATGTTCAGAGACTGGCAATGAATTCTGTCCCGTCGCGAATCCTGCAGGATAGTTGGCTGCTGCTCATGTGAACAGGCCACTGACTGGTGACTGCCGCAGTTTCAAAAGAACCAGCTGGGTCCACAGATCAGGGGCTTGGCGCCTCCTGCAGCGATGGCAGACTATCGGTGCGCCGCTGCACCCGCCCATTCACTTCAGAGGGCAGCCAGAAAGAAAGCGCAGCCAATTCGTGATAGTTCCTAACTCGCTTTGTATTTCTCTCTGCAATTCGGTAGGCCGCCTCCGCTTCCGGCATCTGGCCGCGCTTCATGAGCGATCTTGCCCAGTAGAAATAGCCGGTCGGGTCTTCTGGCCTTATCGATATGGCCCTCTCGAAGTTGCCATCGGCAGCCTTGAACTCACTGAGAGCCGTGTAAGCCACGCCGAGCAGAATGTTTGCGGCAAAGGATACCAGTCCATCGTCAGACTGGCCGAAGCTGTCATAGTTGGAAAATGGCTCAGCTAATTCGATTGCTTGTTGAAGATTACCGCTCTGGATCAACATGAAAGCGGCGTTGAGCTTGGCAGGTTCGAGTTTTGGATCTGAGGTGAGTGCGTTGTCAAACCATTTGTGCGCGGCTGAGGTATCATTGCTGAAGAGATATGACACGCCTTTGAGGTTTTCAAGCGGGGCCAGCTCAGAAGAGTGATCGGGTGTTGGAGAGCGCTTGAGCCGGTTGGCGATCAGGTCGATCGCTTCAGTTGGGTATTCGTTCGCCTCATCTGATTTTTCAAGCAGGTATAACGCTGTGATGTACGGATCGACTTCTCTCATGGTGAGCAGCGCTGCATCAAACAGTGCAGCATCTATTCTGGTCTCTGAGTCGAGGGGAAGCGCCACGCTAAACGGTTTGCTATTGATCTTGTTTGCGGTAGCGACGATGCGCGGAACGTTCACTCCGTCAACCGAATCGACGACGACTCCAATCACCAGTTGTGTGTCATTGATGCCAAATTTTGATTTTGCAGATTGCAGAGCATCGGTCATGCCTACCACTTCTGCGAAGGCGGCACTGAGAGGCCTGTCCTTGCGGGGAACAATAACGTTATCGTCCAGAATGGTGTCTGTGCTGGCGATACTCTGCAGTTCATTGACGAGAAAGGCCTCAACAAGTTCGTGGTTGAAACCCTTCTGCTCGAATGCGGGCGCCACGGAAACCTGCAAGTAAATGGTGTCCGAGCTGAAATAGGCATCTGCGCCAACAAGACCAGCGGCCGCCAAGAGACCATAGACCAAAGTTGTCGGGTCCATTCAATTCTCCCCTACCTTTGTCGTACCAAACAGTCATGCCAAGCTGAGCGACGTCAGCGCCGGAATCAAGCTACAACCGGCTCAGTTAGTAATTTGTGAAGTAAACAGATTGGCGGGCTTGGATACCTGCCGGTTGCGTGGTTGTGTGAAAATGAAGTGTTGCACAGCAGGTATTTTCTGTGATGTGCCAGGTCGGGTGGCTTCACCGGCGCTTGAGTTGATCGTTCCGCGCCGTCTGCCCATGTATTGATATTCGATGCAGTCAACTGTAACTTTCCAGAAAGATTTGGAGATTTATTTGACCGTCCAGCGACGACGTTGGCAGTCGCATGATGTTTGACAACTTAGACGGGTTAATTTGACAGACCTGCCGATGTGGCCCTTTCGCTGCTTCACCACCCAAGGTACAAGGACCGTCAAAGCCAATAAGGAATGCGACTCTCCGCTTATGCCTGCGCTCAGGCCGGACCTCGCTTGCACGTCGAAAACAAGCCCGTCCCTGTCGGCGGGCATCGGATGGTTGACAAATGATGCCAGTGGAGAACTTTTTGCCGATGAGCATTAGGGGACGGAGGCTGGTGAGAGCCTTGCTTGCTGCCGCATTCCTGACCGGCACCATTGCGCTGGCGACTGGCGCCAGCCAAGCGTATCCGGCGGTATCGGCCCCCACGCCGACATCGCCTGCGCCAATGCCGGCACCAGCGCCTGCAGAATTGAGTTCGCTCGATCAATTCAATGCAGCCATGCATGGCTTCAACCTCTGGGCCTTTCAGAAGATTGATGCGATTGGCGAATGGGCAGGTGCCTTGCATCCCTCCCCGGCGATCAGCGCAGGCCTGTCGAACATGCTCAGCAACTTCATCAATGAACCGACGGCGGCAGTGAGCTGGGCCGTTGCGGGCAATTATGACTATTCGCTCACCGCCCTGTGGCGATTCTGGACCAATACCACCCGAGGATGGCTTGGCACGGTGGATGTTGCACGTTCGGAGGGTGTGGTGACGCCTCCCATCGATATCGGTCTTGCGTTGTGCACCCGCGGCGTCGGCGAGGGCGCCTACATGGTGCTGCCGCTCGTTGGACCCCGTACAGTCCGCGACGGAGTGTCGGATTTTCTTTTGATCAACGCCATAACCTATCTGACCCTTGCGCCCATCATCGGCTTTCCTCCTTCGCTGCAGACAATTGCCACGCTGGAAGTGGTTGAAGAAGTGGGCAAGGTGACGGCAATGCGCCAGATCGACCATGGCGATGACCGCAATCCATCAGCAGATGCAGTAAAGGAAGAGTACTTGAAATCGAGGCGTCAGCGCTGCGAGCAATTGATGGTACTGCTCAATTCAAGGGACGCATCTCGTGACTGATGAAGGGTGATCGCGGGCGCAGGCGTGGCGGAGATGCTTTCATCGTTCACAGGTGTATTGCACCGATTGGGCAACGGAATGGCTCACGTTCATTGACTGCCGCCCAGTTGTAGCACGAGCATAAAGTAGCAGACATGACCTGGACTCCGCCAGCACAACCCCTCGATTGCACGACATGCTGTGTGCACCGGGTTGGCCCGCGGCAAATGAGCCCGGCGATCGCCCACCGTGCTCCGGGAGTTTACCTTGCGTCTCCCGGCGCAGACCTCCACGTTCCGGACATCGTCAATGGTCTATTTCCTCAGGGCAGAATCAATTTGACATCCAGTGGAAACAATGTGGGTTTCCCAGAAATGCCTTGAGAGGGATCGACTTCTTTTCAGACCTTGCAGGGCGAGGTAGACTCTGAACCGACCCAATACCCGATGCATTTTGCCGGATACTCCACGAAGAGACCGGCAAACTCACAGTCGCAAAATACAGGGACCGCATACGCAGCACCGCAATGAACAACAACTATTTCTTCACGCTCACGGCAGGTCGAACTGGCACGGAATGGATGGCCAGTTTCCTGAAGCTCAATCTGGGCATCGAAGCCATCCATGAACCTCTGGCCATTCAAGATTTTGGCGTCCGTATGCCGGACATCAAGATCATGAGGACATTCAATGACCTGGGAAACACCGAGACCGTAAGAAGCTTTTATCAGAACAAATTCAGGGACATGACGCGCAGCTTGTACTACGCAGAGACGAATCATGCACTCGGCAAATGCGGTCTTGTTGAAAACCTTGTCTTGTCAGGGCTTGCAGGCAATACGATGGTCATCGTTCTGAACAGAGACATCGTTGATCAATGTGTGAGTTACGTTCTCAGAAGGGATTTCAAGAACATCACGATCATCTGGCAATGGTATCTCAGCTACAATTATCGCAATGTGATAGTTCCCCCACAGTTTTTTGTACGCTTCAATGACAGCCAGAGCGACAACAACATCTCACAGGCTCTCTGGTACAGCTATGAAATGATGGCCCGTCAAATCTATTATAAGACCCTTTACTCCGACCAGATTCAATTCGTTGACTGTAAGCTGGAGACCATGAGGAATCCAGCCGAGGCAGGCCTGTTTCTGAAAACACTGGCCGGCAATCAGCCGGAATTGATCCGTGACAACCTCATGCTGCCGGATGTTCTGAACAAGAACCGCAACAAACCGTCAGAAACGGTTCAGGCTGCCGTTGAGTCAGCAATAGCCAGCATCGACCTCGATGTTGCGGATCTCGTGCGCTCCTACATCGAGTCCGGTCGGCGGCTGGATAGCCCAACATGAGCAGCCAACGCCAAGATCAACCCGCGGATGAACGGAACGACGTTGGCCTGCATATCGGGCTGTATTCATTTTTGCGCCTGTGACTGCTATTCGTCATACTGGGCAGGTTCGACTTCCCGAAAACTGAGCAGGGACGAAGCCGAGGCTGGCAGGGGTGACCTGTTTTATCACGCGCTGGCCGCAGAGGGCCTGTGCCCACTCATGCCGGACGCCGATCATCGACCGTATATGCTGACTCACGTCGTGGCGTGAATTTTGACGATAAGCAGATCAGTGATTCAGGCAGGACTGGCTCCATCATCTGAACTTCGACTGGCACCCTGTTGCATAGACTGGCAGGGCCCGGCATGATGGAGACATGGAGGGACGATCATGGCAGCCATCTATACTGACCTCGAGGGAAAGCGCGTTCTGGTGACGGGGGGTGGATCCGGCATCGGAGCATCGATCGTGAGGCAGTTTGCCGCCCAGAAATGCAAGGTTGCCTTCATCGATATTGCCGTTGATGTCTCGCAGGCTCTGGCTGCCGAACTTTCCACCCAGGGCCATGCCGTGCGCTTTGAGAAAGCCGATCTGCGCGACATTGCCGCCCTGCGTGCCGCCATATCCCGCATTCGTGAGGCATGGGGGCCGATTGACATTCTGATAAACAACGCAGCCCATGACGAACGCCACGCCACCGCAGACGTGACACCGGAATATTGGGACGAGCGCATCGCGGTCAATCTCAAGCATCAGTTTTTTGCAGCCCAGGCGGTTTTGCCGGACATGCAGGCAGCACGCTCCGGGGTGATCATCAATTTCGGTTCGATTTCGTGGATGATTGGCCAGGGCGGGATGGCTGCCTACACGACATCAAAGTCTGCAGTGCTCGGGCTGACGCGTTCACTTGCCAGGGACTACGGGCCCTACAACATCCGTGTCAACGCCATAGCGCCTGGATGGATCATGACCCAGCGCCAGATCGACAAGTGGCTGACGCCCGAGGCGCTGAAGGAACTCGAGTTGCGCCAGTGCCTGAAGCGCCGGATCGTTCCGGATGAGGTTGCTCGCTTCACCGTCTTCCTTGCCTCGGAGGAGGCCTCGGCCTGCACCAATCAGCAATATGTCGTTGACGGCGGTTGGATCTGAAACGACGCCTCCTTGCACGTGCGCGTCTGCTGAAATCGTCATCATCGCTCTACAGCCACATTTTTCTTCGCAAAGGGACCGAACATGAAAAGCTTTTCATGTTCTTTTCCACGTGATGGGAGCGAACTGCACGAGTTGCTGCTGGTTGATACATCAATTAATTGATATGTCTGCATCACGTGGTGGATGAACTGTATCGCTGCCACCATGCGATTTAATCACTCAACAGCATTCGACCGGAGATGGACCGATGGCAGACTTGATTGCAATTACCTTCGACAATGAGACAAAGGCTGAAGCAGCCCGCAAGCGTGTGCTGGAGTTGCAGTCGGAATATCTGATTTCGCTGGAAGACGCCGTCGTCGTGTCAAAGGATGCCGAGGGCAAGATAAAACTGAATCAGATGTTCAATGCAACAGCTGCCGGTGCTGCTTCGGGGAGCTTCTGGGGTCTTCTGGTCGGGCTGGTCTTCTTGATGCCGCTGGCTGGTGTGCTGGTTGGCGCAGCATCCGGCGCTCTTGCTGGAAAACTTTCCGACTTCGGCATCAATGACGAATTCATGAAGGGTGTGGCGTCATCGCTCCAGCCCAATCATGCAGCCCTGTTCCTGCTTGTTCGCAAGATGACCACCGACAAGGTCGTTGCCGGACTCCGTGAATTCGGTGGAAGCGTCATGCGCACATCGCTTGACGAAGGCAAGGAAAAGGAGTTGCGGGCTGCTCTTGACGAACACATGGCCAGTCATGCCCAGGCTGCTCCGGCAGCGGCCGCGACCTAGCCATCCGCGAACAACTCATAGACCTCAACCGGCGCCTTGCCAGCCGTGGCCCCGCCCTTGGCCAGCCGCTGAGCCAGGCTGGCCAGCTTGATCTGCGCTGTTGCAGCCCTGGAATCGACCGTCCACTCGGAAGATGACAGGGCTGCCGCATTTCCGGCAAACATGGCAAGGGCCAGCAGTGTCTGGTTGAGGATATCGAGCAGCTGAAGATTCTGGATGCTGCGTGCATCAAGCACGCCGGCGTGGCGCTCAATCATGTCGTCAACCGAAGCTTCCATGTCAGCAGCCATCAACTGCAAGGCGCCAAGTTCATGCGCGAGCTGCTGCAACAGGGCAGGAAGCGGAAGCAAATGCGGCGAGCGGGTATCGGGCATCTCCATGTCAGAACAACTCCAGTTCGCCGCCGGTATTGGCTGGTAGCCCGGGCAGACTGTGCAGGGGCTCGTCGCTGGCCCTCACCATTTTCTGCCGGGCCCGCCCCGTGGCAGGCCAGAACTGGATGCGGCGTCCGGTTTCACCACCCAGGCTTCCCCCTACAATCGGAATGCCTTCGCGCCGCAGAAACTCCTGCGCAAACCTGGCATTGGCCAGGCCGAAGTCGCCCAGTCCGCGCATGGTGCGCGCCCCGCCAAAGAGCTTGGCTTCAAGACGCGGGCGCATTGCCCCTTTCTTGAGCAGGCCGTTGATGAGGAGTTCCATCAGGTGAACGCCATGACGGGCAACAAGGGGCGAGGCAGTATCTTCGCCCGGCAACAGGAAGTGGTTCATGCCGCCCACCCGGGCGATCGGATCGTTGATGCATGCTGCAACACATGACCCGAGCAACGTGGTGATCGAGACCTCATCCGCCGTACTGACATGATACTCGCCCTGTACGATATTGATGCGATGGCTTTCCATACGCGCGCACTCAGACCAGTTTTCCGACGACAGCCTCGATTGCGGCCTTTAGGCTTGCCGAGGTGAAT